>JAJUFK010000105.1 GCA_029266015.1 Bacteroidota bacterium | reverse complement strand
CAAAGAATAACATACCTAACAGAGGCATAGCAGCAGGGGTAATAAAGGTGGTAAGCAACAAGCCTATAATAGGGAATAATATTTTTTCCAATTTAGTTACTTGTCTTGGTGGTCGCATACGGATAACGCGCTCTTTATCGGTTGTTAATAAACGCATAATAGGCGGTTGAATTACCGGAACCAATGCCATATATGAGTATGCGGCTATGGCTATAGCACCCATAAATTCAGGAGCCAATTTTGATGATAAGAAAATAGCGGTAGGGCCGTCAGCACCTCCAATAATTCCAATAGCACCGGCTTGGTCATCGGTAAATCCTAAAGCAAGAGCTCCTAAAAATGCAACAAAAATACCAAATTGAGCTGCGGCACCTAATAACATTAATTTAGGGTTTGATATTAATGTGGAGAAGTCTGTCATAGCACCAATTCCAAGGAATATAAGTGGTGGATATACCCCTTGCAATACCCCGAAATATAAGTAGTTCATAACGCTTCCGGGTTCATAAATACCAATACGTAGTCCTGTTAAAAACGGTACATTACCTATAATAATACCAAAACCAATTGGTACTAGCAGAAGTGGCTCGTAATCATAACGAATAGCAAGGAAAATAAAAAATCCTCCTACTAATATCATAATAAGATTACCCCATTGAAAATTTGCGAAACTAGAAAATTTATAGAATCGCTCTATCCCTTTTTTAAATGACAATGCTTCATGAATTTCTTGCGTGTCATTTGTCGTGTTTGTTACAGATGTTACTTCTGTTGATTGTTGTGTTGTGTTTGTAGAATCTTGCGGAACAGTGCTTGATGTGGTAAACAAAACACCAACAACGACAATAAGTAATACTGTAAATGTTGATATTATTTTTTTCATTAGCTTTTGTTTTTTAATTATTCAAGTTCTACAAGTACATCACCTTCCATTACCGATTGACCTGCTGATACTTTAATATTTTTTACAGTACCATCTTTTTCGGCAAGAACATCATTATGCATTTTCATGGCTTCCATTGTAAGTACTTTTTGACCACGTTTTACATTGTCACCTACTTTTACATGTATTTCCATAATTACACCGGGGAGTGGAGATTTGATTCCAGAACCGGCACTCACTTTTTTCATAAAACTTTCACCATCTTGCAAATTTGCAGGTTTAGTTACAAGTTTTGGGGTTTTAGGTGCTGCTGCTTTCACTTCTTGGTGAATTTCAACTGCATACTCCGAACCGTTTACTTCTATAGTTGCATTATTATCTTCAACTTGTTTTATTTCAACGTCGTATGTTTGTCCGTTTATTGTGAATTTAAAATTTTTCATGTTTTTACTTTTTTAAGATATTTAATCCATAAATTTTAGAACTCCATGGTGAGTATCTGCGTTGCATAGTACGAATGGTAACAACCTCACTTTCATGATCGTGTTGTTCATTCATATATAAGTATAACGCCATACTTATAGCAGCATTTACATCGGCTGTAAGTTCTGTATTTGATGAAGATTTTGAAGTTTGTGTGTTTTTTTCTTGTTCTTTTCTATTTTTTCTTTGTTCAAATTTATCAATTATGTTAGGAACTTGTTTTAATTGCATAAAGGCAACAAAGAGTAATAATAGAACAGTAAAAACAACTGACATTCCAACTAACATCATCATATAACCTTCCGATAAATCGGGTATTTCAAGTATATTCATAATGATTACAATTAAAGTGGTATATTACAATGTTTACGTGGTGGATTTGTATCCTTTTTGGTTTGAAGACGTTGTAATGCTCTAATTACTCTAAAACGAGTATTGCGAGGCTCAATTACGTCATCAATAAATCCATATTTAGCAGCTTGGTAAGGAGTTGCAAATAAGTTATTGTATTCTTCTTTTTTCTCTTCTGCTTTTGCAGCTTGAGCTTCGGGTGTTTCTAAAGCAGAAATTTCTTTTGCATACAATACCTCTACAGCTCCTTCTGCGCCCATTACTGCAATTTCTGCAGTTGGCCATGCGTAGTTAATATCTCCGCGTAATTGTTTGCTACTCATTACTATATGAGCTCCGCCATACGATTTACGTAATGTAACGGTAACTTTTGGAACTGTTGCTTCACCATATGCAAATAGTAATTTTGCTCCGTGAGTTATTACTCCTCCGTATTCTTGTTTTGAACCTGGTAAGAATCCGGGAACATCTACTAATGTTACTAACGGAATATTGAATGCATCGCAGAAACGCACAAATCGAGCACCTTTGCGTGAAGCTTCAATATCAAGAACTCCAGCCAAATACATAGGTTGGTTTGCAACAACACCTACAGGCATTCCACCCATTTTTGCAAAACCTACTACTATATTTTTCGCATAATCTTTATGTACTTCAAGGAATTCAGCATCGTCTACAATTGAAGCTATAACTTTAGTTATATCATATGGTTTACTAGTGCTGTCAGGAATTATATCATTTAATGTATCGTCTTTTCGTTCTATAGGATCAGTACATTCTGTTGCTATAGGTTCTTCCAAATTATTTTGTGGAATGTAACTCAACAGTTTGCGAATCATCATTAAACATGATTCTTCTGTTTCTGCAACAAAGTGTGAAACGCCTGATTTTGATGCATGAATGTATGCTCCTCCTAAATCATCTACCGTAATATCTTCTCCTGTTACTGTTTTTACAACTTTAGGTCCTGTTAAAAACATATAGCTGTTTTTTTCGGTCATAAAAATAAAGTCGGTTAGGGCAGGAGAGTAAACGGCACCACCGGCACAAGGACCCATAATTGCCGAAATTTGTGGAATTACACCCGACGCCATAATATTTCGTTGGAAAATTTCTGAATAACCTCCTAAACTTTGAATTCCTTCTTGGATTCGAGCTCCACCAGAATCGTTAAGTCCAATTACAGGTGCTCCAACTTTCATTGCCATGTCCATGATTTTGCAAATTTTTTGCGACATAGTTTCAGACAATGAACCTCCAAATACGGTGAAGTCTTGTGCAAACACATAAACAACGCGTCCATCAATAGTTCCACTACCTGCAACTACACCATCACCTAAAAATTGTTGTTTTTCCATGCCGAAGTTTGTGCAACGATGCTCTTTAAACATGTCATATTCTTCAAAACTTCCTTCGTCAAGAAGCATGTCAACACGCTCGCGAGCAGTATATTTACCTTTAGCATGTTGTGCTTCAATTCTTTTTTCGCCTCCTCCTAGCTTTGCTTTTGTACGGAGGTCGATTAACTGTTTTAGTTTATCTCGATTACTCATAAATAAATATTTGAAAATAAAAATTAATTCTTTGGATGTTCACAAACTTCGGTTAAAACTCCGAATGTTGATTTTGGATGCAAAAAGCCTATATTTAAACCTTCGGCACCTTTTCGCGGAGATTTGTCAATCAAGGCTATATCTTTAGATGCTGCATTGTCTAAAAATTCTTGAACACTATCAACAGCAAATGCTATGTGATGTATTCCTTGACCTTTTTTTTCTATAAATTTACCTATTGGTCCTTCAGGATCGGTTGATTCCAATAACTCAATTTTGGTTTGACCTACCATGAAAAAAGCAGTTTTTACTTTTTGATCTGCTACTTCTTCTATATTGTAGCATTTAAGACCTAATACTTCTTCATAATATTTAATTTGTTCTTCTAAATTTTGAACAGCTATACCAATGTGTTCAATATGACTAGGTTTCATACGTAAATATTTTTTATGTTTTAAAATTTTGTGAACAAATATATAATTTAAACTAATAGTACATAAGAAAATATGATTTTTTTTTACTAAAAATTGCAGTTGATATAATGTTTATAGTTTTTGTTATCACTAAAAAAAAAAAATGTACATTTGCTCATTCATTTTTTATAAGTACATTTAAATTTTTTAACAATGGATATTTTTGAAAGAGTAAAGAAAAACAGAGGAGCTCTTGGAATTTGGCAAAAAGATGCTCATGGATATTTTATGTTCCCAAAATTAGAAGGAGAAATAGCTCCTCGTATGAAATTTCGTGGAAAAGAAGTATTAACGTGGAGTTTGAATAACTACTGTGGTTTAGCTAATTTACCCGAAGTTCGTGAAGCTGATGCTCAAGCTGCGAAAGACTGGGGACTTGCATATCCCATGGGTGCTCGTATGATGAGCGGTCAAACAAAATATCATGAAGAATTAGAACAAAAATTAGCAGATTTTGTTAAAAAACCGGCTGCATATCTTTTAAACTTCGGTTACCAAGGTATGGTTTCAATTATCGATTCTTTAGTATCTCGTCATGATGTTATTGTGTATGATTCTGAATCACACGCATGTATTATGGACGGAATATTTTTACATAAAGCAAAAGGAGGAAAAAGTTTTGTATTTCCTCATAACGACATAGCTAAATGTGAAAAAATGCTTGGTTTTGCAAAAAAAATAACTGACGAAACAAATGGTGGTATTATGGTTATTACCGAAGGTGTTTTTGGTATGGCTGGTGACCTTGGTAAACTTGACGAAATTGCCGCTTTAAAAGAAAAATTTGATTTCCGTTTATTAGTTGATGATGCTCATGGTTTTGGTACTATGGGGCATGATGGTAGTGGAACAGGAACTCATTTTGGTGTTCAAGATAAGATTGATATTTATTTTAGTACGTTCGCTAAAGCTATGGCTTCAATTGGTGCATTTGTGGCGGCAGAAGAGGAAATTATAGATTATTTAATGTATACTATGCGTTCTCAAATTTTCGCAAAATCGTTACCTATGCCTCTTGTAATAGGAGCAATGAAACGCTTAGACTTAATCCAAACTCGTCCTGAATTACGTGAGAAATTGTGGACTGTTGTGAATGCTTTACAAACAGGATTTAAAGAAGCTGGTTTTGATATTGGTAAAACACAATCTCCTGTTACCCCTGTATTTTTAAAAGGTACAGTAGCTATGGCAGGAAATTTGGCTCTTGATTTACGCGAAAATTATGGATTGTTCTGTTCTGTTGTTATATATCCTGTTGTTCCTAAAGATGTTATTATGCTTCGTATTATTCCAACAGCAGCTCATACACTCGAAGATGTAAAATATACAATTGAATCATTTAAAGCTATTAAACATAAATTAGATAGCGGAATGTATGCATCTGATAAAATTCAAATGAATATTTAATATCATTTTTATACTATATTAGTAAATAAGGGAATTCGTATGAATTCCCTTTTTTTTAAACCATGACACACAATATTTCTGATATATCTTTAAATCAAAGTCAACATATTCAAAATGTTGGCTTCTGTGAATATAAACATACAGGTTTGTATGTTGATAATAGTTTTATAATCCCTGAACAACTAGCATTACGTACGAAATATTTTATACCTGCGCATACAGTGTTAAGTATTCAACAATGTAATGTGTCTGCTATACGTACTCGAACTTCTATTCAAGTTGCTTCTGAATTACACGTTGAAGCCGATGATTGTATTCGTTTTCTTAATCATAGTTGCCAACCAAATGCTGCAATTATTAGCAAATATTCTGAGAAAGATAATTATGCAACTATTGTGTTAGAATCTATTCGTGATATTGCTATGGACGATGAAATATGTTTTGATTATGCATCAACTGAATTTACCCTAACAGAAGAATTATTGAATAAGCCGTGTTTATGTAATTCTCCACGATGCAGAGGAATACTAACAGGTTACAGTGAATTATCACAAGAGCAAAAACAATATTTAGTTGCTCATATTCCTGTTGCTCATTTTTTACTATAATTCTATGAATCAATTTGAATATCCATCAAAAATTTTGGAACAAGCTGTTCTGGAAATTGGTAAATTACCAAGTATTGGAAATAAAACAGCTTTACGTGTAGCTTTGCATATTTTAATACAAGATGTAGAATATGCTCAAAAATTAGGTGAAGCAATTATTCAATTACGACAAAATATTACATTTTGTAAAATATGTAATACTATTTCTGATACTGAATTATGTCAAATTTGTGCTAATCCAAAACGTGATACATCTGTTATATGTGTAGTAGAATCTGTAAAAGACGTGTTGGTTTTAGAACAAACACAACAATTTAAAGGGGTGTATCATGTATTAGGTGGTGTAATATCTCCTATTGATGGAGTTTCTCCTAATGATTTGAATATTACTAGTTTAATTGAGCGAATAGGAAATAATTCTGTAAAAGAAATAATATTCGCGCTTCCTGTAACAATTGAAGGTGATACTACTTGTTTTTATATTTACAAAAAAATTCAACATTATTCTATTACGGTAACTATGCTTGCCAGGGGGGTAGCTGTTGGAAATGAATTGGAATATACCGATGAAGCTACTTTGGCTCGTTCGTTACGAGAGCGTATAATGTACACAGGGACTAAATAATCCGGGAAATTACAAAGTATTAATTCTCAATAATTCGTAAACTTTCAATAGCATTTAATTCTACAAATGTAAGTGAGTCTTCATACATTTTTGTAAGTGTATGTGTATCTAAATCAAGTATGAAAACATATTTTTTACTATCGGTTCCCAAACAACTGTATGTATAAGTAGTAGCATCACTTTCATCTGTTGATAGTATATAAAATGTTTTCCAAGAATTTTGATTTTTTACTTCAAAAAGTTTTGTCATATCGCAGGTAAACAAAAATTGAATATTTTGTTTTTGTATAGAATCTACAAATACTTTTTGATCTCTGTATACGCCAAATTCTTTAGAATTTGCATACAAAGAATAACACATTTTTTCATTTCGCATTATTGTACTGTCAATTTGTGCAAACAATGAATTTTGAATTGCACACATAGATATGAAAATAAGAAAAAGAAATAAATGTTTATTCATATATGCAAAGATAAGCAACATCAGAGGTAGCACGTACTTTAAATTTACTGCAACAAGGAACAATAAACATATCTCCTCGCACATATTTTTTCCATTCAGTTTGTTCAGGTAATAATGCTTCTAAAGTACCCGAAACTATATGCATGTATTCTTTTGTTGATGTTCCGAATTCGTATTCACCGGGTGCAATTACTCCAACTGTTGCTTTTCCGTCTTGATTTCGTAACCCTATGGATTTTACGTTTCCTTCAAAATATTCATTTACTTGTAACATTGTGTATATAATTTTAAAATGGTAAATCATCGCCAGATTGTTCAGGCATCAAAAAATCAGAAGTGTCGGGTAGGGGAATATCTGTTTGTGAAGATACCGGAGCTGGAGTTTGGGTAGAAGTTGCAGTTGATTCAATTTTCCATGCCTTTGCTTCGGTATACCATCGTCCATTATATTCTCTACTTTCAATATCAAATTGAACAGTAACTTTGTTTCCCGGTTGCAATATTGATTCTTGAATTTTATCTCCCCAAATTGCAATACAAATTTTTTTTGGGAATTTATCTGTAGTTTCTAAAATAAATTCTTGTTTTTTCCACTCTCCGTTACGACCTGTTCCCGATTGTAATGGTAAAATTTGTATTATGTT
>JAJUFK010000426.1 GCA_029266015.1 Bacteroidota bacterium | reverse complement strand
GGTCATTTGGAACATGGTATATGACACTTGAAATGTTTGAATTTTTTAAGGTATTGCTAAATAAATTACCGGATGCAATATTTCTTTGTATTACTCCCGATTCTCCTCATATGCTCGAAAAAATTGCTCGTAAAAAAAATATACCCCTTTCTTCTATTCGTATTGTAAAGGCACATAGAGAAGAAGTGCCATTGTATGCATCGCTTTCTGATTGGTCACTATTTTTTATTAAACCATTATATTCTAAAAAAGCCTCATCTCCTACCAAAATGGGAGAATTGTTAGGACTTGGTATTCCGCTGATTTGCAATGCCGGGGTGGGCGATGTTGAAGAAATAATGAAAGATTGTTCGTCAGGATTTGTGGTTAAGGAATATACCCTGCAAGAATATGAACAGATTGTTGATGCTATAATTTCTCGGCCTACTATAAATCATAATCAATTATATTCGGTTGCATGCACTTATTATTCCTTACAGCAAGGAATACACGCATATGATTTAGTTTATAAGCAATGTATTGCATTATAATAAAAAAGAGGCTTTCTATAAGAAGAAAGCCTCTTTTTTTAATTATACGGTTAATTATTATACAAAATCTATTGTTTTAACTAAATCGCGGTGCGATTTCAAAACATTCATAGAATATGATAAAATCTGTTTTGCTTCGTGTAAAATTTGTAAATACAATAAACTGTTTCGCGTATTTACTTCACCGGTTTTTGCTCGTTTCATTTGTTTTTTTCTTACTTTTTGAATGTATTCAAAAATAAGGGTTTGTTCATTTATAGCATCTTCTATTTGAGAAAATTGTTTTGTTTCTATTATATGAATTATTTTGCGGGTATATAATTCAAATTTTTCTAAAATTTCTTGTAATTCATGTTTTTGAATATCAAGTAACGGTTTATGGTTATTGCTTACATGAGAATATGAAGGGTCTGCTATAAAGTATAGGCTACGTGCAATTTCACGTAAATAATCAACTACTTGAACGTAGTTGTGACTTGCATCAAAATATTCTTCGCCTATATCTTTAATTGTTATATTAACGGAATCTTTCAATACTTTGGCGTTTTTGTCAAGTTCTTTAGCTTTTTGTTTTGCTACTTTTAATTCTTGATGATTGTAGTTTGCAAATCCTTTGTTAATATCATGAAATACGTCAATTGTTGTATT
>JAJUFK010000358.1 GCA_029266015.1 Bacteroidota bacterium | reverse complement strand
GGTTCCTGTTTTTCCACTTCCATCAGCTGCTGTTGCTGTTATTGTTGCTGTACCTGCAGATACTCCTGTCACAACCCCTGTTGCACTTACTGTTGCTACTGCAGAATTACTTGAACTCCATGTTACTGTTTTTACTGTTGCATTGGCAGGTAATACTGACTCTGTTAATGCTTGTGTTTCACCTATATTAATAGAAGCTGTTGCAGGTAATATTGATATACTTGATACTGGTATTGTAGTTACTGTTACAGCACAGGTTCCTGTTTTTCCACTTCCATCAGCTGCTGTTGCTGTTATTGTTGCTGTACCTGCAGATACTCCTGTCACAACCCCTGTTGCACTTACTGTTGCTACTGCAGGATTACTTGAACTCCAGGTTACATCTTTATTTGTAGCATCATTTGGCAGAACTGTAGCAGTTAACGATTGAGTTGCACCTATATTGATAGAAACTGTTGCAGGCACAATTGTTATACTTGAAACTAATTTTGGAGTTACGGTTACCGCACATGTTGCAGTTTTAGTACCATCAGCAGTAGATGTAGCTGTAATAGTTGCAGTACCTACCGCAACACCTGTTACTACACCTGCAGCACTTACTGTGGCAATTGCAGGATTACTCGATGCCCATGTTACTGTTTGAGGAGCATTCGCCGGCAACACCGTTGCAGTAAGACTTTCTGTTGCACCTACTACAATACTTGTAGTTGTTGGTGCTACAGTTACACTTGAAACTGCAACATTATTTACAGTAACCGCAATTGTTGCTGAAACTGAAGGATTATCAACAGATGTTACTGTAATAGTAGCTGTACCAACCGAAACTGAATTGATAACACCATTGGTTACCGTAGCAACACCAGGTGCACTTGAAGTCCATGTTACATTTTTATTTGTAGCATCTGCAGGTAATACCGTTGCTGTAACCGTAGCAGATTGACCTAATGTAAGAGTTACTGTTGTAGGATCTACAGATATACTTGAAACATCGGTTTTTACAACTGTAACTGTTGCTGTACCTTTTATAGTACCATCAGCAGTACTTGTAGCTGTTATAGTAACCGGGCCACCTATAGCAACACCTGTAACTAAACCTGTAGAATTTACTGAAGCTACTGTAGGATTAGAACTTGTCCAAGTTACAGCTTTATTTTGTGCATCAGCAGGCAATACTGTTTCGGTAAGTTGCACCGTTCCGCCTACTTTTAAATTAGTAGTAGTTGCAGGACTTACTGTAATACTGGTAGGGAATTGAGTTACCGTAACTGATAAGGTAGTACTTGGCCCATCGGGACTAGTTAAAATAACTTGTATTGGAGCTGCAGCACCTTTAACACCGGTAACAGAAACAATACGAGTTGTCTCATTATATGTTACAGTAACATATGTAGGATCTGCAGTTATTGTTAATCCTTTATTAGTAGCATTGGTTGGAGTAAATACAACTTCTGTTGTTTTAGTTTCTCCAACTTTTAACGACAATGCAGTACTTAGCAATTCTATGTTTGTAACTACCACGGTAGAAACTTCAACAGTTATTTTAGCCGAAGGACCTACAATTGCAGTACCATCACTTACATACACATAATACTCACCTACAGGAACACCAACAGTTGATAAAGTTCCTGAAGCAGATGATATAGTTACTTTAGACACATCATTTGCATCTAAATCTGCTACTGCTGAAATGAGAACAGAGTTAGGAATTAAATATGCTGTAGCAGCTCTACTTACTCCCACAGTAATAGGACTACCTTGCTCAACTGAACCGGTAGGATTTACCGTCATAGTAAGTGGAGCATTTACAATTGTAATATTTGGAGTTGTAGGCGTTGAAATATTTGGAGTTATAGCATAATCCGCTGCTATAAATTTATATGAACTACCTACTGTAAGCGGCGGATTAATATCACTTAATAATATAGATGCAGCTACATCTTTAGCAACAGCCAATTGATAAACCGCTTTATCTATAATATTAGCAATGGTGTAATTAGTTTCTGATGAAGGAATTAAATATAACATTGCATCTTCGTTAACTGTAGCGCTAATAGTACCAGTAGCTGATATATTACCTGAACTAAATGGAGAAATAATAGGTGCAGTAATATCATTGATTTGCACACCAACTTTTGCAGAAATTGCTCCTGCTGTAGGGTC
>JAJUFK010000190.1 GCA_029266015.1 Bacteroidota bacterium | reverse complement strand
CACAAATTGAATGAGATTAATCATAGCGTCGCGTGATTCACTTGGAGGGAATACATTTACATGTTGTTTAGCCTCGTTGCATAATTCATCAATTTTTTGTTGAGCATATTCAATACCTCCATTAGTTGTTACAAAGTCAACAATTTCTTGTAGTTTACTGTGTTTGTTTTTATGTTTTTTAAGTAATGATTTTATGTGTCTTTGTTCATTTTTTGGTACCTTATGTAAAGCATGTAAAAGAGGTAGTGTCATTTTTTGTTCTTTTAAATCATTCCATGCGGGTTTACCAATTATATTTGTTGAAGTATAGTCTAAAATATCATCTTTTATTTGAAATGCTATGCCCAAAATTTCAGCAATTTTTTGGATAGAATCTTTTTGTTGTTGTGAACATTGTTTGCTTGATACAGCTCCTGAAGTCATAGCGGCAATAAATAGAGCAGCTGTTTTTTTACGGATTATTTCAAAATATATTTCTTCGGTATTGTTTAAACCACGAGCTTTTTCAACTTGCAAGAGTTCGCCTTCGCTCATTTCTTTAACAGCATTTGAAATTATGTGTAAAATTTCAAATTCTTGTTTGTCTATAGCATGAAGTAGTCCTTTGGCTAAAAAATAATCTCCAACTAAAACAGCAATTTTGTTTTTCCATAAAGCATTGATTGAAAAAAAATTACGACGTTTTTCGGCATTGTCTACAACATCGTCATGGAGCAAGGTTGCTGTGTGTAAAAGTTCAATCATATATGCTGCAGAATAGGTTGATTCGTTAATAGAACCACACATGCGTGCTGATAGAAAAACCAGTATAGGGCGTAGTTGTTTACCTTTGGTTTTTAAAATGTATGAAGTTATAAGATTGAGTAATCGGGTAGATGTAGCTATTTCTTTTTTAAAGACCTCTTCAAATGTTATTATGTCTGATTGAATACATGAAGGTATAGAAAATTCTTTCATAGATAGAATAGGATATGTAAATAAATTATTCTACTTCTTGAATTTCAAATTCCATATTCAACAGTTTTGAGAATCGTAATCCCGACGACATCATATCTACGTCGTCTTTTTTATATTTCCAAACTACGGTTACATCTATTTTTTCAGATAATTTCTCTAACATAAGTAATACTTTTGCAATTTGTTTTGCCGAAGCTGTATTGAAATATTCTAAATTAAAAATAAATGATATTTCATCAACCGGAGGGTTTTGTGAAAATTTTTCAATCCAATCAAATACAGGGGCATAGAAGCCTATTGCATTTTCAGGCAACGAACGGTGTGAAATACAATATTCTCCTGTTACATGGTTCAATGTAATTTCAGGAGTTTCATCGGTTGCTTTTATAAAGAGTGCTTCCATATTTATATTTTTACCTGCATTGATATAAACGAAATTTTTTCGTTTACAGTTTCAAAATTATATAAAATTTTGTTTCCGCTTTTAATTCGTAAGTCAATTATTCCTAATCCGGCTTCTTTACTATTATCTATATCAAAATTTAAAAGTCTGCGAGTGTAGAAATTATCTAATTCATCACCTTCTAAACTATTAACATGATCTAATTTTTCTGATAGGGTATCAACAATATGTGATTCAATATAGTTTCCTGTATTGAGAATGTAATTGTTGCCTACTTGTGATATAAAAAATATAGCAGGATTTCCAACCATATTTTCATCTTTTTTGGCTCCATGTTTTACAATATTTTGAAGCATTTCAACCATTATGTTGAAAAGTTTCTTTTTAATATCTACAGCGCCTATGCTTTGTCCTTCAATTATAGACAATAAATTTATTAAACTATCTTGATTGAGGCAGCCATTAAAAATTAACATGATGTTTTCTTTATTAACAATATCATGTAAATGTTTTATGTTATTTAAATCTACTGATTCTATTTGTTCTTCGAGTTCTTTTGAAATAGCTGTGTGAAGATAGAAATATGAGATTTCTTTGTTTATATCTTTAAAATCGTAATATAATTTGTTGCCTGATTTACGAGCCATTTCAATTAATCCTAATCCTGCTCCACCTTTATCAGAAATACTGCCGTCTTCTAATATTTGTTTGTAGTATTCTTTTAATGCATCTTTTTCTAAACCATTAATTTTTTCAAGTAGTTGTTTTAAATGAGGAATAGCTTTTTTTTCTACAACATTACCAGAAGTAATTTGGTATGCATTATTTTTTGTTTGTATTACAAAAATTCCTGATTGCTCGGGTTCAACAACTTCAACACTTTCAGGCGTTTGGTGTCGAGTAACGTTTTGCAAGCACTCAACCATAATTGAGAAAACTCTTTTTTTTACTTTAGATGACTCACCAACCGACTCTAAATTATTTTCGGTTAAAGCCAATATGCTGTCGGTAATATTTTGAGTGAATAAACCACGGTATATATACCCTAGGTTATCTTTCTGCATACCTTCAAATAGCTTAAACCCATTGGTTAATTGCTCAAGACTTTTTTCCTCCAGATGCATTCTAAACAGTTTTAATTATGGTACTATCAACTAACAAATATAGTTATTTATACTTAAAAACCAAAAAAAAGTTATTTAACTCTTCTCTATTCTTGTTACATTTGTAAAAAAAAAACGATTTTTTTACAAAAAAGTTTAGTTTACAAAAATAGAATATATTTTTTAAATAATCGTTTTGTTTGTTGAATTTTACTAATGCGTATGCGTAACATCTTAATTTTATTTGTTTTACTATTTTTTATTAGTTGTGTCAAAGAAGATTTCCTATCTTCATCTCAATATCAATTACAATTTTCAACCGATACTATTTTTTTTGATACAATTTTTACAAAAAAAGGTAGTATAACAAGATTTTGTAAATTGTACAATCCTCATAAAGGAACTATAGTAGTAGACGAGATTTGTGTAGGAAACCAACAAAACGTTCAATTTTTTATAAATGTTAACGGAAATTCTGCTTCGCAAATTAAAAATCTTAGAATTGATGGTGGTGATAGTGTTTTTGTTTTTGTACAAGCTAAATTGCAAGAAAATAATGTAGATACGGCAATTTCTCATACTGATTCAATTGTTTTGAAGTATAATGGAATTCGCCAAAAGATTGTATTGCAAGCCTGGGGGCAAAATGTTCAAAACATAAAGGGTGTACTTTCTCAAAATACTACATTTACCTCGCAAATACCATATGTTGTTTATGATTCGTTGGTTGTGCCTTATGGAGTAACTCTTTCTGTAGAGGCGGGGGCAAAATTGTATATGCATTATAAGGCTAATATAATAGTGCATGGGACACTGCAAATACATGGTACAAAAGATAAACCGGTACTTATTACAAATGACAGATTAGAACAAACCTATCAACAATTGCCGGGACAATGGGGAAGTATAGTGTTTACCCCTACAAGTTCTAACAATGTAATTTCATTTGCTAAAATTAAAAATGGTACTAATGGATTAAAAATTACAGGTTCTTCTCAGGCATTGGTTGATGTGTCGGTGCAAGCATGTGATATCCATACTATGAGTTCTCATATTATATATGCACAATATGCACAATTGAATATAGGTAATTCGGTGCTGTATAATAGTAATTATTATGTTCTGGCAATTCAAGGAGGTGACTGTACAATTACTCATACTACTATTTCAAATTATGGAACTATTGGATTTAGAAATACAACTTCATCTGTCATAGTGTGTAATTATAATTTAGAAAATCAAAATGAAATGATATTGAATAAGTTTCAATGTTTAAATTCAATAATTGTTGGGCAAACTACTAATGAAATTTCAATACTTTCGCTCGATAAAAATTCTCAATTACCCTGTGCATTTAAGTATAGTTTGATTAAAGATACTTATAGTGGAAAAGATACTGTGTATTATAGCAATATTGTACCATTTGATGTAAACAAAAAATTATTTAAAAGTTTATCAATGAATGATTTTATGCTCGATACACTTTCACAAGCTAAAGACATAGGTTTTTTGCCATATTCGCAAATGTATGAAACCGATAAAGCCGGAAAATCTCGTATAATTGATAATAAACCGGATGCCGGAGCATATGAATATTTTTATGAAACTAAATAATATACTAGTTTGTTTGGTTTTGGTTTTTTCAATTTCTTCGGTATTTTCCCAAGAATCTCAAAAACTTGTTTTTTCGGCAATGTTTTATAATGTAGAAAATCTGTTTGATACTACTGATAATCCTATGACACAAGATAATGATTTTTTGCCTGAATCTAAAAAACAATGGAATACCCCAAAGTATTATGTAAAGTTACGAAATATATCTAGGGTTATAGTAGCTGCCGGTAAATGGCATGTACCCGATATTATTGGATTGTGTGAAGTTGAAACCGCTGATTGTTTGTGGGATTTAACTCATAAAACAAATCTTTCACGATTGGAATATTCCTATATTCATTATGAATCGCTCGATAATAGAGGAATAGATGTTGCTTTGTTATATAATCCTCAAACATTTACTGTACTTTCGTCAAAACCAATACGAGTTTGTAATGAAACGCTTAATCTTAAAACTCGTGATATATTATATGTAAAGGGGATTGTAATGTCAACTCAAGATACATTGCATGTATTTGTGTGTCATTTCCCATCACGAATGGGAGGACAGGCAAAATCGGAGTCGAAACGTGTATTTGCTGCTAATGTTTTGCGTAAAGCTATTGATAGTGTGCAATCATTATATATGAATAATGCACATATACTTGTAATGGGCGATTGTAATGATGGGCCTCAAAATCGTTCTATTAGCGAAGTATTACATGCAGGAATATATAATAAAGAGTGTTCATCATGTATGGTATCTGTAATAGATTCTACATTTTCTGGTACTCATTTGTATAAAGGAGAATGGAATTATTTAGATCAAACTATTGTAAGTAATTATTTGTATTCATCATATATATTAAAACAAACTATTATTCGTGAATCATTTATTACACAAACAACAAAAAATAATAGTCAAATACAACCGTATAGAACATATACAGGAGCTTATTTTACAGGT
>JAJUFK010000097.1 GCA_029266015.1 Bacteroidota bacterium | reverse complement strand
CATTCTACTGCATTTATTATTAAAACTTCTGGTTTAGTGGTATCGGGCAGACTTAATTTTACATGTAAAGGAAATGTTGCTCCTCCCATACCAACAATTCCTGCTTGCGATATTTTATCAAGAATATACTGAGAAGTATAATCAATTTTAGAAACTATATCTGAAGTTCTATCTATATTACTTTCCCACTCATCACCATGAACTTGTATATATATTGCATTTCTATATAAACCTGAAGTATCAATTATACTTTCTATCTTTTCTACTGTACCTGATACCGATGAATGTACTCGCGCAGAAATAAATCCTGCTGACTCACCTATACATGTACCTACTTTAACCGAATCTCCAACTTTTACTATTGGTGTAGCAGCTACACCAATATGTTGAGATAATGATATTTGAACAAATTCGGGAATAGGCAACATTTCAATAGGTTGCTTACTGGAAAGTTTATGCTCTAAAGGATGAATTCCTCCTTTAGTAAATGTTTGCATTGCATATTTCTTTCTTAATTTCATCTATAGTTTTTTATTTATTCTTCATTAATTAATAGTACGAATTACTCAATATCTGAACTATTTTCTTGAACTTGTTTCTTTTTTTCAGGAAAATTGGTTTCAATTATTGCATGAGTTGGACATTCATCAACACATTTTCTACACAATTTACATAATTCATCATCTATATAAGCTAAAGAATTTTGTAATGTAATAGCTGAATGTGGACATACTTTAACACATTTTCCACATCCTATACAAGCAACTGCACATGCTTTTTTTGCAACTACACCTTTATCTTTATTTACACAAGACACATATATTTTTAAGTCTTTTTTATTTGTTTTTCTTAATTCAATTATTTGCTTAGGACACGCATCAACACATGCTCCACAAGCCGTACATTTATCCGTTATTACCTCAGGTAATCCGGTAATTACATTTACATGAATAGCATCAAAAGCACATACTAATTCACAATCTCCCAACCCTAAGCATCCAAATGAACATGCTGTTTCACCCGCATATAGTTGAGCTGCAAATGCACAAGAGGCAATCCCCTCATATTCATTTGTTACAGGCCGTACATCGCAACTACCATTACAACGAACTACAGCTACTTGCATAGCCTTTTTTGAAACCGATTTTCCTAAATGTTCTGCAATTTTTTCCATTTGTTCTTGTCCTGCCGGACTACAAAACAAACCTTCAATAGATTCAGAATTTACCAAAACATCAGCAAATTTTCTACATCCGGGAAATCCACAACCACCACAATTAGCTCCGGGTAACATAGCCTCAACCTCATCTATCAAGGGATTTTCAATTACATTAAATTTTTTTGCTACAAAAAATAATGATACTCCTGCTATAATACCTAATAATGAAAGTACAAGTATTGAATATAAAATTGTCATATGGTATGAGCTATGTGAAACTGAATATTTTTGTGGATTGATGCTTTGTTTCGTGATAAAATTATATAATACAATGCTAAACATGAAAATGTAATAGCAACTGCAATTGGTTCACTAAAAAAATAATTTGTAATAAGTAAAATAAAAAATATTATACCAAATGGTACTATATAAGCAAGTAAAACAGCATTAAATGCAGTTTTTTCTGAAATGTTTACTGTAACATGTTGCCCAATACTATACTTAGTTGGTGTTGTTATTGGAACATGTATTTGTATTTCCTTTTCATCAGACACACCACATGCTCCTTTTGCATGACAACTACTACATGCAGTTTGTGATACAATATTTACAACTATTGAATCATGTAATATTTGTTGAATTATGCCACTATGTGATATGGTCTGATTCATAATCAATATACAATTAGTGTTTTATTATACAAATGTAAGATTATTTTTTAATTACCATGAAAAAAGATGTCAATACTCTCTTAATTTCAAAATGATATATTGTGTTTTTTTATGTAGGTAAATTTATAAATTACATATTTTATGTTTATTCCCCCTCTGTATACCAACTTGCATACATAGAATAATTATTCGCTATTTTAATAATAATTTCACGAGTCTGTTCGGGGTCTATATCTTTAATTTTTTTTGCAGGCACTCCGGCGTATATGCTATTGGGTTCCAACACTTCGCTATCGCGCACCAATGCACCTGCGGCGATTATGGTATTTTCGTTTACTACCGCATGGTCGAGAATAATTGCCCCCATGCCTACCAAAACATAATCTCTTATGGTAGCTCCATGTATCGTTACATTGTGCCCTATAGACACATTGTTTCCAATATGTATTTTTGATTTTTCATATAATGTATGCAACACTGCACCATCTTGAATATTAACTTTATCTCCTATTGAAATAGAATTTACATCACCACGCAATACAGCGTTAAACCAAATACTACATTCGTCGCCTATTACTACATCGCCTATTATTGTAGCATTTTCTGCTAAATAACAATTTTTTCCTATTTTGGGTGTAAATCCACGAACTGATTTTATAAGTGCCATAATTTATTTTTTTATATATCGTACAAACGCTAATTTTGTTCCATCTGGTGACCACGAATTGACATTTATTGTTCCTTGGCCGCCATAAAATTCATCGGTAATATCATATATCTCTTTGGTTGAAAGATTCATACAACGAAGTTTTACTTGTTGTCCAAACGGGTGTGCTTGCTGTTGGTCTTGTATATATGACAAAAATACCATATACCTATTATTTGGACAAATATGCGGAAACCAATTAGAATAGTCATCGTTGGTTATTTGTATTTGTTCACTTCCATCGGCACACATACGCCAAATTTCCATACTGCCCGAAACAAACGAATTATAATAAATATACGCACCATCAGGCGAAAATTCAGAACCATCGTCTTGTACCGAAGAATTAGTTAGCTGTACTTCATCTCCTCCATCATCTGAAATTGCATAAATATCCCATTGATTGTTGCGTAATGCTGTATAAATATGTGTATTGCCATCTGGAGAAATGCCATGCCAAAAACATCCATTTTTAGGTGTTACAAGTCGCGGTGTGCCTCCTTGAATAGGTAAAGTGTAAATTTTTGAAGTTTGCCATGCCATGGGATTTGCATCATCAACATCATGCGAACTTATTATAATTCGAGTTCCATCGGGTGTTATGCCATGGTCATTATTACAATTTATAGCAAAACCGGTATCAACCAATTCTTTGCGTTTATTGTCAAAATAAAGTTTATACAATCGGCCTTCAGAATTTACTAACAAAAAACCATCTTTGCTCCAGTTGGGAGCTTCAATTATCTGTGTATCTTGCCAAAAAATTTCTCGTTTTTTATCAGAAATATCAAGGATTTCAAGTACTGATTGTATCATAATTATTTTGCTTGATAAAGTTTTACTGCATCTTCTTTAAGTTGTTTTAATTCCGATTCTACAAAATACATCATATGTCCGCCTTTGTAATATGTCATGGAAATATTTTTTTGTAATTCGGGCGAAAGATTCATATGATTTACAAAATATTGCGTACCGAAATAACTGGTAGCTAAATCATATAAACCGTTAGCCATCCACACTTTCATATACGGATTTGTATACATTGCTTGTCGCAATTCTGAAGTAACATTCAAATATTTGCCATCAGAAAATTTCCATGGTTGCACATTGCCAATTACATAAAAGGGCAGATTGTTTTTGTATTGCAAATCGGTTCGCACATATTCGTTGAACGCAGTACCAAATGCTCCCGATATTTGTGTATAACTAGGGTCATCACCCGCATAATCACGATTATTAATAGGATCATCCATAAGCAAACGCACATCATAACGACCTATAATTTTATCATCTGAATCGAGTAAATATTTACGAAATTTATGTGATGGCAATCGTAAATTATGTTGTAAATATATGTCTGCTGAAATTCCGGTATACAACTCCAAAGAATTTGCAATAGACTGTTTTTGAGCACTTGTAAGTTTATCACCTTGCAACAATGCCAAAGCATATTCATTAAGGGCAAATGCTTCTACTTTTGCTATGAGATCTTTATCTTGACTTTGTGCCGGTTTAAGTTTATTATGATATAAAGCAGCATACGTATATACCGGAAGATTACATATAAAAGGCATATCATTATTTTCAAATTCTCTCAATGTTTGGAAATCTAATGCACACGATATTAAAGAAATTCCATTAAAATACATAGAATATTCTTCCATAAGATATTCAACAACACCGCATGCTCGAGTTGTTCCATAACTTTCGCCGGCTAAATATTTTGGCGAGCCCCATCGGTTATTATCACTCGTCCACTGACGAATAAAATCACTTACCCATTTCACATCGTTTTCGAAACCATAAAATTGGTCGGCTTTTTCGCCCTCAGCAGGTTTACTAAAACCTGTTCCAACAGGGTCAATAAATACTAAATCTGTAATATCGAGCCATGAATATTCATTATTTACAATAGAATATGGTGGTTTTTGAGCATTTCCATCGACAGTCATAGCTATTCGTTTTGGTCCCAAAGCTCCCATGTGCAACCACACCGAAGCAGCACCCGGGCCACCATTGAATACAAATGTAATTGGTCGAGTTTTTAAATTTGTTTCGCCTTGTTTTATATACGATACATAAAACATGTTTGCTTTGTGTACTCCTTCTTTGTCTTGCACTTGCAAATATCCTGTAGTTGCTTTGTAAGCAACCGACTTACCTCCTATTTGAGCTGTACCTTGCGAAGCTACAGTACCTGTTGGAATTTGCGGCGACGATTTCGATGATTTTTCTTGTGCTGCTACAACTATAGTTACTAAGCACAACAATGATATAAGTATTGATTTCATTATTTTATTTGTTTTAAAACTTGAATTACACTATCACGTAAATGTATATATTCAGACATACGCTTTTTATCTATTGGTTCCGACGGTGGTGATACAACTTTTAGTGGATTTATTGGTTTATTATTTTGATACATTCTAAAATCTAAATGCGGCCCAGACGAAAGTCCTGTACTTCCAACATACCCAATTACTTGCCCTTGACTAACACGAGATCCTTCGCGAATACCATTTGCATATTTTGATAAATGCATATATGAACTGGTATAAGTAGCATTGTGCTTAATTTTTACCATATTACCGGCACCACCTGCATATCCCTTTTTAATAACAGTCCCATTACCTATAGACATAACCGGGGTACCTACAGGAGCAGCATAATCAACTCCATAATGAGGACGAACTATTCGTAGTACAGGATGCATACGAGCATTAGAAAAATAAGAACTAATTCGTGAAAATTTAAGTGGAGCTTTTAAAAATGCTTTTTTAATACCATTTCCATTTTCATCAAAATATCCCATTTTTCCATCTTTTCCTTCAAAAGGAATAGCATAATAGTCCTTTCCTTGATGATTAAACAATGCAAACTTTATTTCTTTAACTCCTACACTTTTTTTATCAATTTGTTCTTCGAGATATACCAATTTAAAATAATCTCCTTTTTGTAATCCAAAAAAATCAACTGTCCATGCATAAATATCAGACATTTCCATTGCAAGCGATGGTGTTAATCCTTTATCAATCATTGCATTCCATAATGATGTCTCTATCACACCTTTTACTCTTCTTTCTACAATTTCTACCGGCTTACTTTCTTTATAAATACGCATATTGGTAGAATCGCGTAAATCAAACACCAAATAATCTGTATTACTTATTTCATAAATAAAATATTGTAACGTTTGTAAAGAATCTTTATTCCCGTACAACATTGTAATTGGATTTCCTGCTTTAAACTTACGTACGTCAAATACAGAATCACATGATTGCGTGAGTTCAAAGGCTTTAGTTTTTGAAATACCAGCTTCTATTAACATTTGAGTAATATGTTTATTTCGCATCAATTTATCTTCAATTACATCAAATATATTTACTTGTATTCCATACTTATATTGAGGTTCTTCTTGCGGTTCCGATATTTTTTCTTTGGCATTATTTGATGAAAACCATTCGCACGAATGCATCGTACTCATTACCAAAATTATAAACAAGAATTGTATATATTTTGTAAAATTCACAGTGTTTTTGTAATAATACATACTTCATTTTTTACGAAATTACTAAAAAAAGAAGTATTGCTATAGAAAAACCGCAAGAGATTATTAACAGAGAATTGTTAATTGTAAGTTTTGAATTTTGAGTTCTTAGTTTTAAGTTAGGGTGTAAAGGCTTATGATTTTTTTATTAGAAAGTGAATTGTAGTGGCAATGCCTCATTGTTACCCATAAATGAACCAATATGAGGTAATTTTTATTGATTTTACTCAGTATTACGTTGTAGCAAGGTAAAAGATATAGGGACATTGAGACCTTTAGAATTTAAAACAATCATTCTTTGTTTTATAGCAACCTCGTGGCTCTTTATCAGTGTAATTTGTGGTTCCTCCTTACATTCTACAATGATAACAAAACATTGGAAAAAATATAAAAAAAAGCCGACTGAAACTCAATCGGCTCTTTTTGTTTTATTTAACATGTATATAGATTATGCCCATTTTGTATTACGCATATCTCCAGATGCCATAAATTCAGTATGCATTTTAAATACTTCAGAAAGCATAAGGTTTGTATGCATTCGTTTATTTCCTAATTTCACAAAATCCCATAACAATTGTTTATAATCTGGATGCACACAATTTTCAATTATAGCTTGAGCTCTTTGACTTGGAGATTTTCCACGTAAATCTGCTATTCCTTGTTCTGTAATCAAAACTTTTACCGAATGTTCTGAATGGTCGAAATGTGAAACCATAGGAACTATAGCAGAAATTGCACCTTTTTTAGCAACTGAAGGACACGTAAATATAGACATAAAACTATTTCTGGTAAAATCACCCGAACCACCAATACCATTCATCATAGTAGTTCCAAGCACATGAGTTGAATTAATATTACCATAAATATCTGCTTCTAGTGCTGTATTTATTGTAATTAACCCTAATCGACGAACTATTTCAGGATTATTTGAACACTCCTGAGGACGAAGTATCATTTTAGGTTTAAAAAATGCTAAATCGCTATAAATTTCTTTTAAAACACTTGGTGAAACTGTTAATGAACAACCACTTACAAATGTAAGATTACCTTGTTTCATTAATTCAATTACAGCATCTTGAATAACTTCGGTATACATCATAAAAGGTGGAATTTCAGGATTTGCACCTAAAGATCCTAACACTGCATTAGCAATATTACCTACTCCTGACTGTATTGGTAAAAATTCACGTGGTATAATACCTTGAGCTATTTGTGAAGCTAAAAATTTAGCTACATTATCACCAATTTTAGCAGTTACATCATCTACGGGACTAAATCCTGCAACCTCATCGGGTCTATTTGTTTCTACTACGCCAATTATTTTTGCAGGATCTATCTGTAAAACGGGAGAACCACACAAATCTTTCACAGTATAAATTGGTATAGCTCTACGAATTGGTGGATCTTGTAATTCATAAATATCATGAATTCCTTTAATTGCAGCCGGGTGATTTGCATTTAATTCTATAATAACTTTTTTTGCTAATCGAGCAGCTGTAGGCGATATTCCAACTGCAGAAGTCAATACTACTTCACCTTTTTCTGTAATATCGGCAGCTTCTATAATAGCAACATCTATATCACCCAAAAATTTATACCGTAATTCTTGAGCAACTTGAGAAAGATGCATGTCAAAATACTCGGTTTGCCCTGTATTTATAAGGTTTTTCATATCTTTATTTGACTGATATGGTGTTCTGAATTTTACCGCATTTGCACGAGCTAATGCTCCATCGAGTGAATCTCCGGTAGATGCTCCGGTAAACATACCTATTTTAAAAGGTCGTCCCGCTTCATGTTCTTTTACTGCTCGTTCTGCTATTGCTGTGGGTACCGCTTTGGGTGATCCGGCAGGTGTAAAACCACTAAACGCCACATTGTCGTTGTGATTAATGTAAGAAGCTGCTTCTTCAGCAGTTATAAATCGTAATGCCATATGTTTTTATATTTTTTTTAAGTAAATATTTGCTAACAAAAATAGTATTTGTTGCGAAACTGCACAAAACTATTCTATAACACTTATCATAAAAAATTGATTATTTTTATCATTTTTTTAGTGTTCTCATTATTGT
>JAJUFK010000071.1 GCA_029266015.1 Bacteroidota bacterium | reverse complement strand
TGTTCCTTCAGCAGCAGTGATTACAAGAACACCAGCTGGTAATGAAGAAATTTCTAATGTTTTTTTAGCAACTTTTACAACTTGACCTGCAGCATTAGTTACTTTGATAGCACCTGCTGAATAGATTACACCGTCAACTACTTGTAATGCAGCACCAGAAACTGTTTCTAAAGAAGCCCATGGAGCATATACTTGTGGATTATCAGCTTTACCTATTACGATATCTTTAATATAAAGAGTTTTAGCATCATTTAATTCTCCAGTAGCACCATCATCAAAAGTTAAACCTAATTTTACTATTTTTGCAGCATCAAGTGGATTTTGAGCATCTTTCAAACCAGTATTATCAACACCCCACCATGTTCCAGAATACCAATCTTCCATAATTTCTACAGCAGCAGCAGCAGCGTCAACACTTGCACCACCCCAAGAATATTTAATAGTTGCCCATTTAGCAGCATCATTAATATTTACACCACCTGTAGTAGCTACTACGTCAACTTTTGGAGACGCACCATTACTTGTTTTACCTGCAATGTCAGTTAAGTCGGCACGTAAATTAATGTTTGCAGTAGCTTGCACTTTCATAGTAACCAAACGATTTGCTTCGTCAGAAAAATCTACTGTCCAACCTCTTGCTTTGTCATGATCTTGATCTGCACCTGCAGTTGTTTTAGTAAATTTGTTATTTGTTGTTCCATCCCATTGTACAACTGTGAAACCGAAATCTGACCATTGATTTGGAGTTAATTTGTTAGTGAAATCAATTTTGATAATGTCATTAGTTTCCCAAGTATAGGTATATGTATCACCATATCCTGTACTTACAGTTGGACCAGAAGTTTCAGTGTCAAAACCGTTAGTTTTTGTTAAACCTGTTAAAGAGTTAACTTTTGTTGTTAAATCTTCAACTTGCCAAATTGTTGCGTCATACTGCGCAGATGCTCCGAAACCGATTAATAATCCGGCAGCAATAGTAAGTAAACATTTTTTCATAGTAAAAAATATTAAGTTTATAAATACATTAATTAAAATTTATTAATACGCAAATATACAAATAATAATTAAGATGCAAGCAATTTCAATAAAAAATTAGTTATTCTATACGTATTTTTTTACATATTTTTTGCTTTATTGTCTCAACTTCTACCACATATATTCCTTGTTTTTCAATACTAATACTCGTATTCCTATAACCAACACCTTTTAAAATAAGCTTTCCATGTATGGTATATATACTATATGTATATTCTATATTATCTACAGATTCTATACATACTGTGTTATTTACATGTGAAATTGTTATACCTGCCTGTATTAATTCTATTTGAGAATTGATTTGTGTAGACTTATTGGAAACTTGCACACTCGAAACTGGTTGTAAAATACCATTTTCTGTTGTAACAGCCGATGTTTGGTTATATGTTACTGAAATTACATTATTTTTATATATTATTCCTTGTATCTGCAATTGTAATTTAGTACTATCATTTCCCACGTAGCTTATATTTGTAATTTGCAACGGTACAGAATTATTTGTTAATTGTATTTCAGAAATTTGAGGTAATACTCGTAATTTTCTGTCAAAAAACAAATATACATTTTCGCCGGCATTATCAGTTTGCGAGAGCACTAATAAGGCATTACTCGGGTTTTCACCTTCGGCAAACGATAACCAGTTAGCATTAAATCCCGTTGCAAGCACATGCATTTCTATAGTAATATCTCCTGCTTCTAATGGCAAGACCACCGATGAATTTTTCCATACATTCCACGAACCTGTTTTTGGAACAAACATACGAGCTTTTGTAACTCCATTTACTTTAAACAATACTGTTCCATCTTGACTTGCTCCGGAATGACGCAATGTAACAGTATAATTTTTTGTCTCGGGTACAGTTATATGATACGCATATATATCATTAGTTCCTATAAACCCAACATGTACACCTCCTCCTATATCATTTGTTGATTCAAGTACTGATGAACTTTTATGATACGCATAATCTTCGGCTTCTATTTGCGATGGTATATCAATATAATCAGGTGTTGGTTTTAATCTATTTATAATTGATGCATTTTCAAATCCATTTAAATATCCGCCAAAAATTGTCATAATTTTATCGGTATCTACATACGAAAGTGTATATACTTTTTCTTTGAGCATAGGCGTTTGTGTGGTAAAAACAATTTGTTGATTTACATATGTTGCAGTAAAAGGTATAGAAACACCATCTTCATATAACACAAAACCTGCATTTGTAAAATTAGTAGCATCTAACCTATTATTTACAAAAGCAGTAAACAAAAAATTATTTTTAATCACTATAGAATCTATTGCAGGCGATACATTTGGTCCATTATTAGTTGCTGTAACAGAAAATTCTGAAATTACTTTACCATCAGTTGATTCTATATCTTCAATAGTTGATGTAAGTTGAACTATTTGTTCTTTCAAAATTCGTTGTGAAGGATACAATACTAATGAAAAACCTTGATCTGACAGACGTATAGAGTCAATTGCAAGAGTTTGAGAATTAACTTGTAACAGAATACCATTAGAATTTTGAGCATCATCTGTTATTTGTTTTGACAAATTCAACACTATAGATTTACCATTATATACAACTGTTGCATTACGAACAAATAAAGGCGAAGATTCTTGTAAATTATATACCGGTACAGATTGAAACGATGCTATAGGTAATTGGTTATCTCCCACTATAGATATTCCTGAAAACGAGATAGTACATAAAGAATCAAGAGCATCTATTGGATTATTGAGAGTTACAATAAGAAAATTTTGAGATGCAACAATATTAGTAACTGTAAGATTAGTTCCCGCCGTATTAGTTACAGTAATCTCAGCTATTGCTTGCGTAGAGTTTGTAACCTCAACAGATTGAGAACATTTCAGTACAATTTGCGATGCATTTGCCGGAAGAACTCTTGCTGCTAATACTTGCACTTGAGGTTTAGCATACAATACAAAATGCAAAGCCGAATATGCAGGCAAAGCATACTCAAATCCTGAATTCGAAATACTTGAAACTGCAGCAAATTCACGAATAGTTTTATCGGTTTGGTCAAATCCATACACCTGACCATGTGAATAATATCCATTTGCTATACCAAATTGAGTGGTTTGCTGGCTCGAAGTTTTATTAATAACAACAACATGTAAATTATTGTTTTCATCTAACGATGCAAATGTTGAAATAGCAGCATTATTAGTTGTTGTAGCGCGAACTGAAGTATTACCAAATCTACCGCCTTCATTATTATAATTAAGATACAACTTATATGCAGCACCTCCAAAATCATTATTGATAGGATCCCACTTAGAAGCCATATACACACCTTCTCTTCCGAACACACCTAACACATCGGCTAATGCCAAACCACCGGAAAAATGATATTCGGCATCATATTTAAACTCGGTAAATGCTAATTTTGTGCCCGGATAATATTGATTTATAGAATTTTGCAATCGCTTTATTAAACGCAAAGCTCCATGCTGACCTGTCAAATAACTATTTTCAATATATGTTTCGTCCCATAATGAACGAGGAGCTTGCAAACGAGCTGTAATCATATCGGGAGCTGTTAATTGAGCTTCCGTAGATGTTCCAATTAAATCAACAATTCGTAAATTTGTAGATGTTCCTTTTGCTTCAGGGTACCAATGAATAGATAAAACATCAAGTAATCGTTTACCATATTCTTGCTCCACATTTTTAAGAGAATCTAAATAATAATCAACAAACCCCCAATATCCGCGTGCCGATTTAATTGCATTCCATGCAACATAGTTATCCATATTCAACATATACATATCACTCCAACTATAAAACATAGGTCCATACACATCGGCTTTGGGTGATAATTCTTTTACAACACTTGCTACTTCTCTGGTTTTATAAAACAATTCATTCATGGTAAGTTTATTGGGTCTGATTAATGGATGCGTAGAACCCCATAATGCCGGCTCATTGTCAATACCAAAGGCATCTATACCTCCACTTCCAATTGCACCAAGCGATTGATTCAAATAATTAACCATTTCGTCAATATACACTTTACCGTCTGTTTTATCCGGATTTAGGGAATATACAGAACCTTTACGAAACACAACAGAATCCCACCTACTGCTTGGTGCTATTTGTTCTAATGTAACAGCACCATTTGCATCGGCAGCAACAAACCCTGCAGCTTGTAACGTTACAAGCGTATATTGTTTTCGGGTATTTGCAGTTCTTACCATATTTACAATAGGTATTGCAGGAATACTTTGCTCTTGTGTACTTACCCCATTCAAAAAAAATCTATCAGAAATATTATTATAATCTTCGCCTGCATTTGAAAAATTATTTTCCCAATTATACGCAGTAGTTCTATTACCTCCCCAGCGAATAGCGGTAGCATTGGTTGTTGGATTATTTGCACCGTATATAAGCGGACTTATAGGTTTCACATCAGCTTTCACATCAATACTTATTGATTGTTGAGCCCACGAAAATAGGGTATTACAACAAAAAAAACTTACAAAAAAAACGGTAGTAAGAAATCTATTCATAACAAATTGTTTAGTAAAATAAAACCTAAAATTATATAAATAAAAAAACCTCGACTCACTTACATGATTCCATGTAAATCAATCAAGGAGTTCACATTATTGACAATTGTAACTATATGTTACCCTTTATCGTTTTTGAATGGGCTGTTAGTTGTAACAGTACCGTCGGCTAATTCGTAATAAATTTTTCCATCAACCGAATACACTAACGGTATTCCTTTTTTGCGATTTTCTTCTTGTACTTTTCTAACGGCATGATTGCCTATAGATTCAATTTCAAAGCCTTTTAAGTATAAATTCAAATCAGCAAATTTTTTGACCTCCATAGTTTATCATTTAAATTGTTCCACAAATTTATAAAAATATTCTTTATTTTTTATAGAAAACTGATTTTTTATTCCTAATGCAATTTCAATAAATTTATTTTCAGAATTATATACCAAAAACCATTTATCAGCTAAATTCTTATAATTATTCCAAAAATTTTCTTTACTACGGTAATACCTTCGTATTACATCTTTATCAGGCACATGATGTCCACCTTTAAGCACCCGTTCTTTGATACGTTCTATACATACCATAGGAGAATATAAAAACACATATACCATTATCACTTCGTACCCTTGTTTATGAAAATCAGGAATCATTTTATTTAAATATGCTCCCGATAAGGTACTTTCTATTAAAATACTTTCGCCTCGTTTTTGATATTCTCTTAAATTTTTAAAAAACACTTTTCCGGCACTTACACTTGCTTTACTCATATCATCAGGATTCAAATCCTTAGCTATGTCATCAGCATTTAAACATGGCATAGGATGCATACTTAAATAGCTGCGCGTAAATGTAGTTTTACCGGAACCATTGGGACCTCCTATAATTACCAATTCTTTTTTCTTTTCTATGTCACCCCCAATTTGTGTTTCCATAAAAATCTTTCAAATATCTTAATTTTTTTTATTTAATATATATTCTTTTCTATAAAAATTCAAACACTATAGCCTACGAATTTTCTTAGTATTTGTTAGGATTTAAAGTACTTTTGTTTATTTTCTGTTAATATCTTTTTTGTCAAGATTGGTAAAAACCTCTATGCTATCATGTAATGAATACAGCAAAATACATCTGTATTGTGAATATTTTGCGAAAAATTGCTTTGACTTTTCCAATCCCATTACCATACAAGCAGTTGCAATAGCATCAGCATCAATGCATTCATCAGCAATAACTGTAGCACTTAATAATTCATGACGCGCCGGATATCCGGTTTCAGGATTAATTGTATGAGAATATGTTACACCATCTTTTACGTAAAATTTTCTGTAATTACCCGATGTAGCCAATGCCTTATTTGCAAGACGATATGATAATTCATATGATTGTTCTACAGGTAATGAATCCACATTTTGGATTGGTTTGGTAATACCTATATTCCATATTTCTCCTTTGGCATTAACTCCTTTTGCTTTCATTTCACCACCTATATCTACTAAATAATTGTGTACCTGTAACGAATCCAAAAACCGACACACAATATCAACTGAATATCCTTGTGCTATTGCATTACTAATAATTTGCATACGAGGATTTTCTTTAAAAAAACGATTGTTGTGTATCTTCATTTTATTCATTCCTTTCAAGGTTAACAATTCTGCAACTTTTTTAGAATCAGGAATAAGTGAATCATTTTTGAAACCAAATTTCCATGCATTTACAAGAGGTGCTATTGATATATCAAAGGCTCCATTAGTTATATTCCATATATAGAGAGATTTATCCCAAAAATATTTGAATTGAGGATGAACTATTACTGTTGAATCATTATTGTTGATTCGAGAAATCTGTGAAAAAGAGACATAATTATTAAACAGTGAATCAAAACAAAGTAATACAGAGTCGATTTGATTTGAAATACGTTTGGTTTGATTATTTGTTTGCAATACTATTCTATAATAGGTGCCTTGTGCTGTTCCTTGTATTGTAATATATTCATTACTTGAACTTACATTACCGCAAGAAATAACAAATAATACACTAAAAGCAAAAATTACAAACTTACACATAAAAAAAAAGGCGACTAAAATCGCCTTTATTACATTATTATCCTCTATTTATAATACCCTTGTCTGATTTAATCACAAAATCAATAATTTCTTCTCGTTCAGGTGTTTTGGGAAATTCACGTTTAATAATTTCCAACGCTTGTGAAATATTTACACCTTTTTGAAATAATACTCTATAAATATCTTGAATATTATTGATTTTTTCTTCAGGAAAACCTCTTCGTCTAAGCCCTACAGCATTTATTCCCATATAACTGATTGGTTCACGTGCTGCTTTTACATAAGGAGGTACATTTTTACGAATAATTGTAGCACCGGCAATAAACGCATGAGCTCCAATCTGAACAAATTGAGGTGCAGCTGCCATTCCTTCTAAAATTGCATAATCGCCTACAATACAATGACCTGATAAAGCAGCGTAATTAGCAAAAATACAATTATTTCCAACTATACAATCATGAGCAATATGCACATACCCCATAAGCAAACAATTATTTCCAACAACTGTTTTCAATTTATCTGTAGTACCTCTATGAATAGTAACACATTCACGAATAATTGTATTATCACCAATTTCTGTTGTGGTATATTCACCTGCAAATTTTAAATCCTGTGGAATAGCAGAAATTACAGCTCCGGGAAAAATTTGACAATTTTTTCCGATTCGTGCACCATTCATAATGGTAACATTAGGACCAATCCACGTGTTATCACCTATTTCAACATCTTCATAAATATATGAAAATGGTGAAATTGTTACATTATTTCCAATTTTAGCTTTAGGATCAACAAAAGCACCCGATACAAACATATATTATTCTTTATTTTTAACAATTTGAGCCATTAATTCACCTTCAGTTGCAAGCTGGTCGCCAACAAATGCTTGACATTCCATATGCACTATTCCTCTACGTATTGGAGTAAGCAATTTTAACCGAAATACTAAAACATCTCCCGGTATTACTTTACGTCGAAATTTAATTTTGTCCATTCCTAAGAAATACGTTGAATACAATTCCGGATTTTCAACAGTAGATAATGCCAATACCCCTCCACATTGGGCCATAGCCTCAAGATGTAGTACACCGGGCATTACCGGTTCATCAGGAAAATGACCTTGAAAAAACGGTTCATTATTAGTTACATTTTTCACACCTATTACTTCACTTTCTGACAAATACATTATTTTATCAACTAATTGAAACGGATAACGGTGTGGTAACATTTTTTTAATTCCGTTTATATCAACTATAGGATTTGCATATATATCAATCTTAGGAGCTTGCGGTCCTCTTTTACTTTTAATATCTTTTCGAATTATTTTTGCAAATTCCGTATTTGCTTTATGACCCGGTATAGTGGCAATTATATGGCCTTTAATTGGCATTCCTACAAGCATTAAATCACCTATTACATCAAGTAATTTATGACGTGCAGGTTCATTTTCGAACGCTAATTGTACATTATTTAAAATACCTTCCTTTTCTATTACAATATCTTTTTTATTAAAAAGTGTAGCAATTCTATTTACCTCATCTTGTGTAACTTTTCTATCTACTATTACAATAGCATTATCAACATCACCACCTTTTATTAAATTGTGTTGAGCCATCATTTCAATTTCTCTAAAAAAACAAAATGTTCTGCAAGCAGCAATTTCGGTATAAAAATCTTGCAATGACGATAATGAAGCAAATTGATTTTTTAACAATGGTGAATCGTAACTGATTTTAACATCAACTTTAAATGTATCACATGGATATGCTACTATTTCAACTCCACGTTCCGGTTCTATATATTCTATTTTTTTAGTAATTTCATAATATTCTCGTTCTGCATCTTGCTCTTGTACACCAGCTTGTAAAAGAATATCATAAAATGGTTTTGCACTTCCGTTCATAATAGGAACTTCAGTACCATCAACTTGAATTTCGGCATTATCAATGTGTAATGCACACATTGCTGCTAATAAATGCTCGATAGTACTTACTGTAGCATCTTTTACTCCTATTACCGTTCCACGTGCTGTTTCTACTACATTTTCTGCCAAGGCTGGTATTACAGGATTTTCCGGCAAATCAACACGTTTAAACTTTATGCCAAAACCAGGTTCTGCAGGCAGTATTGTAACATTTACAACTTTTCCTGTATGTAATCCTTTACCACTGAAAGAAACCTCTTTCTGTATTGTTTTTTGCTTTTCAGCCATAGAATATTCGTATAATTTTTTGTGTAATTAATTGCAAAGATACACGTATGCTTTTATTTTCAATGCTATTATATAAAAAATAATAGTAAAAAATTGAATATACGGCATCAATAATATACCTTTACATAAAAATTACTTAGTTCCATTTTTTTTACAAAAATACAAGTATTTTACAATCAGAAACGAATATATGTAAAATTGTTTCCAAAAAAATACAAATATGATTTATCATAAAATACTCGAAACTACCGACATTCGTTTACGGGCTTTAGAACCCGAAGATATTGATTTATTATATACTTGGGAAAATAATACTGATGTATGGATTATCAGTTCTACCATTGTTCCTTTTTCTAGAAACATACTGCATAAATACATAGAAAACAGTCATTTAGATATTTATACCGTTAAACAATTGCGTTTAATGATAGATTGTTTGCATACACATACAACTGTAGGAGCAATTGATTTGTATGATTTTGATCCTCATAATAAACGTGCAGGAGTTGGCATATATATATCACCTGAATATGCACACAAAGGATATGGAGAAAAATCTCTCAAATGTTTACTCAACTATTGTAAAGATGTACTCTTTCTACATCAAGTATATTGTGAAATTACAGAAATAAATAAACCAAGTTTAGCATTATTTACTAAAGTAGGATTCAAAGAAAATGGTACTAAAAAAGAATGGATACAGACTCCTGACGGATATATTGATGAATATATTTTACAATATATTTTTGAAGAATAATATTATTTTTTATTGTTCTAACCAATTTTTGAAAGCTGCTGCTTTATGCGTGCTAACCATAATTTTGTTGCCAACACATGGTTCTATGTCAATTTGAATTGCATTGTTTGACATTTTTATAACTTCTCTAATGCTTGCAAATGAAACTATATATTGCCTATTTACCCGAAAAAAATCGCTTGGGTTAATACTATTTTCAATAGCATCAAGTGAATAATCTATAGGATACGATTTTGCTTGTTTGGTAAATAGATATGTTCCTTTTTCAAATACATAAAAACATACGATAACTTGTATTAAAAATGTATAAATTTTTGCTCCTATATGAACAACAAATCGTTCTTTATACATTTTTTTATTGAATTGTTCTGATATTTTTTGCAAAAAGTAATAATTCTGAATACCTGTCATTCGTTTTAATATGTTGATAGCAGCTTGCAATGCTTCTAACGTGATAGGTTAATAAATAATCTATACTTTGTAATTCAAAGGCACGAAGAGCATATTTATCATATGCCGTAATAAAAATTACATGTTTTATAGGGTAAAATTCCCATGGAAATTGTTTCCATAAGAAAATAACAATAGTATTGCACCCTAACCATAAACCACTTGTAATAATCAC
>JAJUFK010000437.1 GCA_029266015.1 Bacteroidota bacterium | reverse complement strand
TATGTAGTTACAGATGTACCATATTTTTGAATTCCTTGAGCTAATGTTTGAGTTGATAGGATTCGGCTTTTTTGAATTTTTTCTTTTTGAAAATGAGACCAACGTTTGTTACTAATATTTTCTCCACTGAGATTAATTACACAAGTTACATTTTCAAATGCTAGTGATGAAATTTCTAAATTATTTGGGTTCCAATAAAATAGAGTTGAATTGTTACATATTGACTTGTTTCGACTTAGTACTTTAACAGTATAATATGAAGATAAAATTTGTTGTAAACGAGTACCTATTAAACCGGTTCCGCCTGCTATAAGAATAGTTGCCATATTATTTAATTCTAATGTGTTATATTTTCATAGATCTATCCATTTCTCTTTTGGCATCTTTTAATTTTATATCTTCTCGTTTATCATGTAGTTTTTTCCCACGAGCAAGCGCTATATCAACTTTTGCCCACCCTCGAGAAGTGATATAAAGGTTAACTACAGCTATTGTTATTCCTTTATCCTTAAGTTTTTCTTCAATTTTTTCTAATTCGCGTTTATGTAATAATACTTTTCTTTCTCTAATAGGGTCATGATTATTATAACTTCCAAATGAGTATTCAGAAATATGCATTCCTTTTATCCATAGTTCTCCGTTATGCATATATCCATACGATTCGGTAATACTTGCTTTTCCTAATCGTAACGATTTTATCTCGGTACCTGTAAGAACTATACCGGCAGTAAAAGTTTGAATAATTTCAAATTCAAAACCTGCTTTTTTATTTTTTATATATATTTGTTTTTGTGTCATGTATTTTTAAAACTGTTTTCAAAAATACATATTTTATTGCAATTTACTATGACAGAACCAATAAAATTACCCGTAATCGTAGGTCCTACAGCAAGTGGAAAAACAAAACTTGCAGCACAATGTGCGTATTATTTAGGAGCAGAGATTATAAGTGCTGATTCCAGACAAGTATATAAAGGAATGGATATAGGAACAGGTAAAGATATTGATGATTATGTTGTTAATAATTATGCAATTCCATATC
>JAJUFK010000195.1 GCA_029266015.1 Bacteroidota bacterium | reverse complement strand
ATATTGTATTCCCATTAGCTTATATTACTCAAAAAAATGCTGTATAATTTGCACCTCATTTTTACCTTGTACCTCAACCATTATATAACTTACACTATCATTAACATACACATTACGCAGTTCATAATTTGTTCCCAATATATGTTGAATTACAGGTACTGTATCCCATTTCCATGCAATTTGATAATTTTGCTTTCCCAAATGCACCGTTTTTCGTAAAATTGTATCATGTTGTATTATAAGAAAATACGGCAATTCTTTTACCATTGAATTGTTTTCAATAGTTATAGAAAGTATTTTTGGATTATTTTTCTTTGTTTCGTGTAGTTTACTTATATATGTTTGAAACACAAATGCTGCAATCAATACTGAGCACAAAAAACCTATTGTAATTATTATAAGGTTTTTATTTGTTTTGTTTCGTTTCCTATGTCGTTCAAATTGAATCATATTTTTGAAAGTATAAATTACAGTCAAAAATAACAGATTTTTATTTACAATTCGCCATTATCTGCAAAACTATAATACCCATTGCGAGTAACAATTACATGATCTAGCATTGTACAATCGAAAAAAGGTGCAGCTTGTTGAATTTTCTTAGTAATTTCTTTATCTGCATTACTTGGATTTATATTTCCCGAAGGATGATTGTGTGCTACTATAATACCGGAAGCTAAAAATTCCAATGCAGCTTTACCTATAATTTTTACATCAATAACAGTACCTGCCACTCCACCAACACTTATTACTTTTTGAGCAATTATAGAATTGTTTCTATTAAGATACAACACCCGAAATTCTTCATGTGCCAAATCTGCCATTGAAGGATGCAACAATCTATACACTTGATTACTAGATGTAATAGGACTAGTAGGTTTAACTTCTGTAGCACTTCTTCGTTTACCAAGTTCAAATGCTGCAAGCAAAGTAATTGCTTTTGCCGGTCCTATTCCTTTAATCTTGGTTAAATCATGCAACGAATATCTTCCTAATTCTTGCAAACAATTACCTGATAAATGAACTATCCGTTTTGCAATATCGAGAGCCGATTCGTTTTGTGTTCCGGTAGATATAAGTATTGCAAGCAATTCTGCATCTGATAATGCTTGAACTCCTTTCAATTGTAGTTTTTCTCGCGGACGGTCTTCTTCTGCCCACGATTTAATGGATAAAAAATTTGAATTCATGGTGTTATAGTAAAAAACAAAAGAATTACTTATGTGCGGCAATAGTAACTCTTGAAAAATATATTTTTTTATGGTCCGGCAATACTTTGCAACTGTTTCCAACCAAAACCGACTTTCCAATAATAAATTTGTCCATCAGCTTTATTGTATCGCACATCACCTGCTTCACCTGTTGTAAGTGTTGAAATATCATTTATGGCAGGGATATCACCAACAAATGTCCACAATGGAGTACCGGAAGTACCTGCATTGTACATAAATTTTTGCTTAGTTGTATTATAAACCAACAAACTATGAGTTGGTGATGCTATTGCACTTATTTGGGCAGAAGTAAGAGTTGGTATAAGCACTCCGGTATTTTGATTTGGTGCCACAATATGTAAAACAGTAGCAGCATTCGGTGTTTCTGTTGAAATACCGGTTTGAGCATACATTCCAAAACAAATAAATAAACTTACTATACTAAAAATATACTTCATACTATTTATATTTAAGGAGTTATAGTACCGGCACCAATTGATATTTGACGCCAGTTGTTAGCATTATTTAAAAATATTAAAACATTTCCTGTAGTATATAATTTTGTTTCTCCTTCGTACATACCCACTTTACTATTAGTTGACACACTTTCTATATATGAAAATGGACGCCATTCTAATGAATTATAATACATAAACTCATTACGAGTAGTATCAAACAAAAACAAGCCCGTAGCAGGATTAATAATTCCATTCATTTTAACAGTTGTTAAAGTAGGAACTAAAACACCCTTGTTATTACTAGATGAAAATACTTTTAATTCTGCAGAATTATCAATAGCAGCAGCAACTACATCAGCATTTGTGTCGCCTATTACTGTTTGCGCGTGCAAAACATTATTGCTTATCACACACAAACATGAGAAAATTATAGAAATAGCAAACTGTTTCATAGTTCAATTAATTATCAAGTAATTCCTTCCAACTTGTACCATTCCAATACCATAAGGTGTTTGTTGTTGTATTATACCGAATTTCTCCTACATAGGTTCCACCCCCTGCCCCCAATTGAGCACTTGTATTTGTAATAAATCTACCAACAACAGACCAGGCAGGGCTTGCTGGTGTTCCCGCATTAAACATATATCTGTTTTGAGTAGTATTATATATTAATAATCCCGTAGGAGGACTTGCAATACCATTCATTTGGGCTGTTGTAAGATTTGGTATTAATACACCTTTATTAGTAGAATACACATGTAATTGAGCAGATGTATCAATTGCCGTTGTATTTATTCCAACTCCCGGTTCTCGCGGTATAGTAGTAACAGCTCCAACTTTAAAATATCGGGTTGCATTATTAGGAAATGTATATTTATATACCAAATAATTTCCATCGTACGAATCGTAGGTAACAGTAACAGGTGAACCGGTAAATGTATCAACATTGTCTATTGTTAGTGTTGGATATGGAGCATCAATACCGGTAAATTTGAATGATAGGGTAACTTGTTGATTGAAGTTTCGTGTAGTTGCTTTATACACTCTTGTACCATTATTTGTAGGCAATCCATTATGACCACACACAAAGAAACTTTTATCGGCGGCAACTTGTGTTGTAACTTTTCTTTGATCATACGCCACCGGTGTACCTGTACATAACATTAAATTTTCGCCACTTGCAAGACTTTTTGACTGCCTTTGATGTAAATGATTCAAATCTTGACGACCAATTCCAACAATTCCATTTTTATATGTTGCATCAACTGAATATATAGTATTCCCATCAAAATCAGTATAATCATACGGTAGTGTAATACCATATTTTAAAGCCAAGAATGATTCTGTAGATTTACGCGTAGCTTCATTTACATCAATTGCATAAATAATTAATTCAGCCAACTTACCTTCAAAATCTTGTAAGGTTGGATTATCAGAACGTCCCCCTAAGGTAAAAGGACCAGAAACTCCAGCAGTAGCAGTAGCAGAATGAGCTATTTCTGTTGCTTCCATTTTAGTCATGGAAGCTATTGAATTACTTACTTTTTGTGCGCCGTTTTGATATAAAATTTGATTTCCTCCCCATTTACTTGTTTGAGTAATGAGCGATGGCGTAGTAGTAAGGGTATGAGTAGATGTATTCAGAAATCCACCATGAGCTGTTGGAGTATACGCCGATAGATTTTCAGTATCATAGCGTAAACCAAATCCTTTTGTTGTTGAAAGACCATAATCAAAAACACTTTGTAACGTATTATTTTTAGGTATAACAACAGCAAATATCCCAACACCGCCATCTGCACCATAGCCATATAATGTATTATTATCTAAATCCATATTAAGATTAGAACCTTCAAAACTCATTACCGGATTAAAGTTTACATTGTCTGTACTATTATTTTTTAAATACGGACGATTTGCAACTACAGGTTGTGCCATTTTAAAACCATACCAATTTGCCAAATCAAACCATTGGTAAATACGTTCATCATTTGCCTGCAATCCATATCCGATAAAAGATGAATTTAACCAGAGCCTACGCCCTAAAATTACAGGAATCCCAATAGCCCCTAAAAAAGCAGAACACGAGGGGTAGCCTGTACAGCTTGCAGTATTCACATTGATTATGCCATAATAAAATCTACCTAATTTATCGGAACATCCCGGACAGTTAGAACCTTCAATTTTAACCTCATCTTGTACTATAAATGTTCCACCGGTATTATCAAAACCGGGAGACAAAGTATTTGGAGCATATCTAAAATCAACACACTGAACTAACCCGGCATTTGTTATACGACTTCCTTCGCCCACATATATTTCACCAAAAACTATGAGCATTCCAGTTGCACTATTATTAAATATCGTTTTTACTAAATTTAAATTGTTATCTATAGTAACTATACCATCATTATTAAACGTCAAACTGGAAGAACCATTAATAGAGCCATGTACCAAAATTAATCCTCCTAAATAATTATACATAATTCCATCATTGGATATATTGACATTTACTTCAATATATCCATAATTATAGACTCGTATATTTGATCCATCAAGTAAACTACCAAATATTTTAATAGAACCTGTTGCATAATTATATAAATAAGTTTGTGTGTTATAATTTCCTGAGAGTTCAATATATCCATAATTTAAAATGGTTCTATTATTAGATCCACCTTCGGTAATGTTTGCAGCATACAAACTCCCGCCTTCTTTTACTCTTACTACAGTATTATTAGTATTAAATCGCAAATCTCCGGTTATATTCATCCTTCCACCGGTTTCCACAATTATAGAATCATTTGTCCATTCATCGAAATAAACATTATCGGCAACATTTAATGTTCCATAAATTTGTATTTTATTCCAATTGTTTGATGACAAATTTGAACCGGTTGGGTAAGTAACAGTAATCCCACTTGGTATTTGAACAATATCAGCATTGGTAGGAACGCAATTACAATCCCACGTTGAAGCCGTTCCCCAATTACCATTTGCCACAGCTACTCGCGTAGCTGCATGCACCAAATTTGTTATACAGAGTCCTATGATTACAAGTGCTATTATGTATTTACTATTTCTTATCATACTGGTATAGGCATAAATTCATACAAATATAACATTATAAATGTGTTCATCAAATTTTTTTAAAAAAAACATTGCACGATGTTATGAATTTTTACAAACAAAAAAAGGCATATTTTCATATACCTTTTTTCTATACTCATATATTTTTCTACTCCCACTCTATAGTTGCAGGT
>JAJUFK010000004.1 GCA_029266015.1 Bacteroidota bacterium | reverse complement strand
CCGGATCCCCGAGAACGACTTCTACAATTGCTATTATAAGTGCTTGAATCCAACTCATTTTGTACGAAAGATGAGTTTTATGATTTTTGAATCAGGATTAACCATTATAGCAAATATTTCGAAGAAAAATCCGAATAATATAACTATTGGAGCCAATGTTATTCTTCTAAAACTAAAAATTTCAGGAGTTTGTGATGGGTCTCCATTTGGATAAAAATCATTAGGATTAACTGCCTTACCCCCAGAAAGTAATATAAATCCTACAATTAAAATTACCACTCCTACCGCCATTAAAATATAATTCTCTTTACCTAACGCAAATTGAGTGTCGTTTGATTGACCTTTTTCTGTAACCATACTTTTTTATATATATAAATCGTCTTTGTGAATATTTAAAAATCTATTTACCGCAAAATATGTGGCAATTGTCGATAAGGCAATGCCTATTAAAATGATGGACAAAAATAATATACCCAATAGCTCAAAGTCAAGGTATTTGATAAAATCTTTTATTTCTTTTTGTAAAAAAAACAAAAAGCCACTCAACAATGCTATAGCAATAAGAGCACTAACAAAACCTTGAAACGCTCCGCGCAATATAAAAGGTTGACGAATATATGCATTGGTTGCTCCCACTAACTGCATAGTGTTTATAATAAATCGTTTGGAATACACCGAAAGACGAATAGTGTTATGTATTAAAACTATTGATATTCCGAATAACAACAATCCTAATCCCAACAAGAAAAAACTAATACGCTTAAGATTTGAATTTAAAGTTTGAATATGTAATCTATCATAATGAATAGTATCAACATATTCATTACCCTGCATTTGTTGTTCAATTTTTACAAAATTTTCGGCGGTTGCGTACTCTGCAAACAAACGCACTTCTATAGAAGGAGGAACAGGATTACCTTGAGCTAAATCTATATAATCTTTTCCAAGTGTAACTGCCAAGCGTTTACTTGCCTCTTCGGCAGACACATATTCGGTAGATTTTACCATTTCCATAGCATCGAGCCGTTTACGTAATCCTTGTAAATCGGCTTCTTTTACATCTTGTTTTAAAAATATAGTAAAGCCAACTTTTTCTTTAATATGGTTTGATATTTTATGTTCATTTAATACTATTAGCCCCACCAAACTCAATATAAATAATACTAACGCTACACTAATTAGTGTACTTGAATACGACGAAATTATTCGTTGTTGTATTAATTTATTTTGACGTTTCGTAACAGGCATAATCAAAACATTTACATAAGTTGACGCAATAAATTATTCATTGAAACTTTAGCATCAACTATTTGAACTAACGAATCAATTGGAACTCGTTCTTGCTGCATTGTATCACGATCGCGAATAGTTACCATATTATCTTGTAATGTTTGGTGGTCTATAGTTATACAGAATGGTGTACCTATAGCATCTTGCCGGCGGTAACGTTTTCCAATCGAATCTTTTTCATCGTATTGACAGTTAAATTCCAACGACAATGTTTTCATAATTTCACGAGCAACTTCGGGTAATCCGTCTTTTTTTACCAAAGGCATTACAGCTGCTTTTATAGGAGCAAGAGCCGAAGGTATACGCAATACAACACGAGTTTCGTTTTCAACTTGTTCTTCGCTATATGATTTTGATAAAATTGCCAAGAATGTACGGTCCAAACCAACCGATGTTTCTACAACATACGGCACATAACTTTCATTTAATTCAGGGTCAAAATAAGTGATTTTTTTACCTGAATATTGTTGATGTTGACTTAAATCAAAATCGGTACGTGAATGAATTCCTTCTAATTCTTTGAAACCCATTGGAAAATTGAATTCAATATCACATGCTGCATTTGCATAATGTGCAAGTTTTTCGTGATCGTGATAACGATAATTTTCATCGCCGAAACCTAATGCTTTGTGCCATGCTAAACGGGTTTGTTTCCATATATTGAACCACTCCATTTCGGTACCGGGACGAACAAAAAACTGCATTTCCATTTGTTCAAACTCCCGCATACGGAAAATAAATTGTCGTGCTACTATTTCGTTACGAAATGCTTTACCAATTTGAGCTATACCAAACGGTATTTTCATTCGTCCTGTTTTTTGAACGTTCAAATAATTTACAAATATACCTTGTGCTGTTTCGGGACGTAAGTATATTGTGCTGGCACCTTCGGCAGTAGCACCCAATTTGGTTTCAAACATTAAATTGAACTGACGAACATCAGACCAATTTGCGGTACCAGAAATAGGACACACAATACCACTATCAATTATAATTTGACGTAACTCTTCAAGGTTTGAAGTTTCAAGTGCTTTTACAAAACGTGCAGTAATTTCATCAATTTTTGCTTGTTCTCTTTGAATATTTGGGTTTGTTGCACGCGCTTGAGCTTCGTCAAATGAATCTCCAAATTTTTTACGACCTTTTTCAAGTTCTTTTTCAATTTTTTGATTCATTTTTTCACGATGTTCTTCAATTAACACATCGGCTCTATATCGCTTTTTAGAATCTTTGTTGTCTATCAAAGGGTCATTAAAAGCATCAACATGTCCCGATGCTTTCCAAATAGTAGGATGCATGAATATAGCTGAATCTATACCTACAATATTTTCGTTGAGGCGAACCATAGCATTCCACCAATATTGTTTTATGTTATTTTTAAGTTCTGCACCCAATTGACCATAATCATACACAGCTCCTAATCCATCATATAATTCGCTCGAAGGGAAAATAAATCCGTATTCTTTAGAATGGGCAATAATTTTTTTGAAAATATCGTCTGACATGTTTTTGAATGATAATAGTATAACGTATATAAAATTTGCTGCAAATATAGATATTACATTTGTAAAATTCAAAAAACATACATCTTAGTTGTGTTACATCATATGTTTTTTTCTATTTTTGTATATTAAATTTAATCGTATGGAAACCTTACGTATCATATTACTTATAATATTACCTTCGGCACTCGTGTTTGCAACGGCATATTTTAGCATTAAACAGTTTTTTACTAATGAACAAAAAAAACGAGAATCCGAAAATCTTATACAAAATCAAAAAATTACTGTTCCTATACGATTACAAGCATATGAACGACTCATTTTACTGCTTGAACGTATCAACCCCCAATCATTATTATTACGAATTCAAAATTCAAACTCTACAGCTGGTCAACTTCATAATGATTTACTTATTGCAGTTCGTGCAGAATTTGAGCATAATCTGTCTCAACAAATTTATATAAGTTCTCAATCATGGTTGGCAGTAAAACGTGCCAAAGAAGTATTAATAAAAATTATAAACGAAGAAGCTTCAAAAATTGCGGTAAATGCTCCGGCATCTGTTCTCAGTGAAGCTATTCTTATGCATATAGTATCACTTTCTGACAATCCTATTCAAATTGCAATAGATACGTTGAAAGTAGAAGTCACACGTTTTTTATCGTAAGTAGGAGTGAATATTTCAGAATTTTCAAAACTTTTTGCACAACACCATCAGGTTCAAAACCTTATAACACAATTACAACAACATATTTCTCACAAAGCTGTTTTACAAAAATTGTGTGGTTCTATGCAGTGGTTTATTGGAGCACACATTTTTTCGCATCTTTCAACTCATATGTGGATTATAATGCCAAACAATGATATGGCATCATATGTACATAGTGATTTAGCAAGCATTATTGGAGCAAAACATCTACTTTTCATTCCCCCATCACATAAACGTTCGGTACTGTATAATCAACCGGATAGGTCGCACATGCTTTTACGTACGGAAGCATTAGAAAAATTAGTTTCATCAGATACGCGTTATATTATTATAACCTCACCCGAATCATTAATAGAACAAGTCATTTCTAAAGATTCATTTCAACAAAAAATCCAATGGCTCCATGTTGGAGAAAACGTAGATACCAAATTTATAAATGAATTATTATATGAGTTTGGATTTGAACGGGTAGACTTTGTTGTAGAACCCGGACAATTTTCGGTGCGGGGCAGTATTATCGACATTTTTAGTTATTCTAACGATGCTCCGTTTAGAATAGATTTTTTTGGCAATGAGGTTGAAAGTATTCGTACATTTAATATTGATGATCAGCGGTCTATAGAACAATTAGAATCATGTGCTATAGTACCCGATGTTCAAAATCAAACCGAGCAAAACATATATATTCCACTATATGAATACTTTACAAATTCCATTGTGGTAAGCTATGATTTATCTCTTTGCATTGGCAATTTACAATCACTCTACGAACAATGTGTATCTAAAATTCATAACAAACAATTACCAATATCTGAAAATTCATTATTATCACATAATGAGTTCACTGTTTTTTTGGAATCTATACGAGTATGTGAAATAGCTTCAAACCCATATTTTCCAAATGCAACTATATATGAATTTGATACAATTCCTCAACCTGCTATACATAAAAATTTTGAACTGTTAGGTAAACTGTTTGTTGAATACCAAAGTTTAGATTATACAAATTATTTTATTACTCATACTATTTCACAATACAATCGCATACATGATATTTTTAAAGAAATAAATCCTCATGTTCGTCTTACTCCTATTATAACATCGCTACACAAAGGTTTTATTGATAATACACTTAAAATCTGTTGTTTTACAGACCATGAAATTTTTGAACGGTATCATGCGCATTCTGTTCGCAAAAAAATAATTTCTGCCGAAAGTTTTTCAATTCAAGAACTAAAGAATTTACATCCCGGCGATTTCATTGTTCATATAGACCATGGTATAGGAAAATTTGCAGGATTGGAACGAATGACCGTAAACGGAAAAATACAAGAAACAATAAAATTAATATACAAAGACAATGATATACTATATGTAAATATTCATAATTTACATAAAATTTCAAAATACAAAGGCAAAGAAGGTTCTCAACCCAATTTACATAAATTGGGTTCTCCGGTATGGCAAACAACCAAACAAAAAACTAAAAACAAAGTAAAAGATATTGCTAAAGAATTAATTGCTTTATATGCTGAACGTAAAGCAAAAGAAGGATTTCGATTTTCGCCCGATACCTATATGCAACAGGAATTAGAAGCATCATTTTTCTTTGAAGACACTCCCGACCAAATTACAGCAACACAAAAGGTAAAACAAGCAATGGAACTTCCCTATCCTATGGATATGCTAGTATGTGGCGATGTAGGTTTTGGAAAAACAGAAATTGCTATACGTGCAGCTTTTAAAGCAGTTGCCGACAATAAACAAGTTGCTGTATTGGTTCCTACAACTATTTTAGCATTACAACACTTCAAAACATTTACAGCTCGTTTAGCAGACTTCCCGTGTACTGTTGATTATATATGCAGACTTCGCAGCACAAAACAACAAAAAGAAACATTGCAAAAAGTAAAACAAGGCAATGTAGATATTCTTATAGGAACTCATAGACTCATAGGCAAAGATGTATTATTTAAAGATTTGGGCTTATTAATTATTGACGAAGAGCAAAAATTTGGAGTTGGAATGAAAGAAAAACTAAAACAAATGAAAGTAAATGTTGACACTCTAACTCTTACAGCTACTCCAATACCCCGCACTCTTCAATTTTCTCTTATGGGCGCTCGCGACTTAGCTATTATTCAAACGCCCCCACCCAATCGTCATCCCATTGTAACCGAAGTTCACACTTTTAATGAAGATGTAATACGCGAAGCTATACTCTATGAAATAGAACGAGGCGGACAAGTGTTTATAATTAATAATCGAATTCAATATATATATGAACTAGAAAAACTTGTAAACAAATTGTGCCCGAAAGTGAAAACTATTGTAGGTCATGGACAAATGGAAGGTGAAAAATTGGAGCAAATTATGCTTGATTTTGTAAATGGAGAATACGATGTATTACTTGCTACTACAATTATAGAATCGGGGCTTGATATTCCCAATGCCAATACCATAATAGTAAACGATGCGCATCATTTTGGATTAAGCGACCTTCACCAGCTCCGTGGAAGAGTAGGCAGAAGTAACAAAAAAGCATATTGTTACCTTTTGGCACCCCCTAAACATACACTTACTAAAGAAGCACGACAAAGATTATATGCTATTGAAGAATTTTCTGATTTGGGCAGTGGATTCAATATTGCAATGCAAGATTTAGATATACGAGGTGCCGGAAATTTATTGGGAGCCGAACAAAGTGGATTTATTAGCGACATAGGGTATGAAACATACCAAAAAATATTAGATGAAGCATTATTAGAACTTAAAGAAACCGAATATAAAGAATTATTTAGTCCTGAATCAGACAATGAACAGATTACAATAAACAGACTACAAGATATGACCTTTGTAAGTGATTGCGTTGTTGAAACTGATTTAGAATTATTATTCCCCGATTGGTATATAGAAAGCACCAAAGAACGGGTTAAAATGTATAGAGAACTTGATAACATAGAAACCGAAGAAGATTTGGAACTATTTAAAGAACAATTACGTGACAGATTTGGAATAATTCCTCCGCAAAGTATTGAATTAATAGAAATTGTACGATTACGTAAAAAAGCAATTGCATTAGGAATTGAAAAAATTATTCTTAAAAATGCAACTTTGCTCCTGTATTTTATATCAAATCAAGATTCTGCATACTATCAATCTTCAGTATTTGGTAATGTTTTACAATATGTTCAGCAAAACCCAACAATTTGTAATATGAAAGAATCTAACGGAAAACTTACTTTGCGTTTCAAAAATATTCATTCAATAACTCATGCTATTGAATTAATAGAATGTATTGTTTAAAACTTTACCGTAATATACATTCTACAAATTCTTCGGTAATCATAGCTGTAACTCCCCAAATTTCAAATTGTTCCCATGCATAATATGGAATTGTAACTATGGTATTTTGATATTCAACTTGTTTGGTTCTTATGTGTGATGTATCTTGCACAAACTCTATAGGAACAGCTATTACACGTTCAATTTCAGATGTTTATAATATAAATGTATGTGGAGCATTTGATAAAATGGCAACATACGGATGTATAATATAATTACTAATAGGAACAAAATGTTCAGATAATTTACCAACAATACAATTACTATTCACGAGCACTCCTATTTCTTCAAACGTTTCTCTCACAGCAGTATCACACAAAGAACTATCTTGCTTAGAATAACCTCCTCCGGGGAACGAAATTTGCCCACTGTGTTTATCATGTAAATTTTGAGTTCGCTGAACATATAGTATATCAAATGAATTATTATGAGGTACCAACATAATAAGCACAGCACTCAATTTTGGTTTGGTTGCATGTTCAAATGTTCCTCTCAATGATGGAGCCATATACTGAGAAACATATGATATTTCTGTATATTGTTGAAGTTTTTTTCGTATATGTTTTTCAATGGAATTCATTACTATTTAACACTACAGTGTAACACATATTGTGTATTTATAGAGGCATTAAATAAATCTCCTATATTAATTTTGCCCGGAATATTCCATAGCGGTAAAAACACAATATCACCTATTTTTAAAGTATAATATTGACTACATTCTGCACATATTGCATGAATTTTATCAATAATTTGAGCACCTTTACTTTCAAAATGCATAGTATTATATGTGCATTCAAAATGAGCTTTTTCAAATGGATGTGAATCTTTAGAAAAAACATGAGTGCTAACTGCAAATGAATGGTCAAAACCACGTGCCATATCAGTAGAAAGATGTTTATTGTGCAACTGTTGTATAACATCTGTCGCCACAAAATTTATTGCTAAACCATACGATTTATAGTAACGATGAATAAATTGTGTATCAATATGTTTCCCTATTTTATGAATTGATATATATACTCCAATTGTTGCTTGAATATGTGAACTAAAATTAGGGATATAAAAATCATCATTATTGCGCAACAAACTTGAATCGGGATAACAAACACACACAGAATTATTAAATGATTCTTCTATTGCAACTATTTTCATTCTATATAATTTTTCCTGTTTTTTTTTTATTCACCCAACATGTAAATAACTATACAGTGCAACTATTATTTTGTATTAAAATCACGTAATTTAATAGCAGTAATTACTTGTTTTGTATGCGAATGAAATTCTCCGTTCATCATCCATGTATAATAATTCGGATCTTTTTTAAACACTTCTCTCACAAGCATACCTTTATATTTGCCAAAATTAAACACTTCTTGTTTTTTATCGTCATAAATTATTCTACCGGCAAAATCAACATTATTGGTATGTGAGGTAAACTCACTTAAAAACTGAATATCGTTTTTTATATCAGTATATCGTTCCAATTGAGCAAGTAAAACTTCGTAGGTTGCACGAGTATCAGCATCAGCACTATGCGCATTTTCTAAATCTTTGTTACAATAAAATTGATATGCTGCAGCAAGAGTTCGAGCTTCTTTTTTAAGAAATAACACATGCACATCAACAAACTTTCGTTTATCCCAATTAAATTCAATACCTGCACGAGCAAACTCTTCAGCTAATATAGGAATATCAAATTTATTTGAATTGTATCCGGCAATATCGCAATCATTAAGGAACTGAACAATTTCTTTACCCACCTGAGCAAATGTAGGTTTATCGGCAACATCGGCATCATATATACCATGAATTTCTGATGCTTTTATAGGAATTGGCATTTCAGGATTAATTCTGTATGTTGCAGTAAGTTCACTCCCATTAGGCATAACTTTTAAAATTGCAATTTCTACAATTCTATCGGTTACTATATTAATACCGGTAGTTTCTACATCAAAAAATGCGAGTGGACGTGATAATTGTAATTGAGTCATATTATATGAATAAAAAAAAAGGGAGAATAAACTCTCCCTTCATGTTTAAAAACAAATGTTATTATACCATCATTGGCATTAAAAGCATAAGAATATCTTCATTTGCATCTTCTTTATCAATAGGTATTATAATACCAGCTCGCGAAGGATCAGAAAGTTCAATACTTACTTCAACACTATTAATATTTTGTAAAATATCAAGTAAGAATTTAGATTTAAAACCAATTACCATTTCTTCACCTTCATAACGACATTGTAATTGTTCCTGACCTGAAGTAGAGAAGTCTATATCCTGAGCTGAAATAAGTAACGTAGAACCACCCATTTCTAATTTTGCCAAGTTACTTGCAGGATTAGCAAATAAAGACACTACTTTTAATTTATTGAAGAAATCTATTCTGTCTACCAATAATTTATTAGGATTTTGAGTAGGAATAACTGCTTGATAAGCAGGATATTTACCCTCAATTAAACGACATACCAATTTATAATCGGTAAGATTAAAAAATGCATTTTTATTATCAAATTCTATTGTTATGGTATTACCATCTTTTGCTAAAATATTTTTTAAAATATTTGCTGTTTTTTTAGGAAGAATAAACGATGCAGCCTTATCTGCTTTTACGTCTAATCGCGTATAGCGAGCCAATTTATGAGAATCAGTGGCAACAAGTCTAAAATGTTTATCGGTTAATTCTACCAAAATACCATTCATTACAGGTCGCATTTCATCGTCGCCGGTAGCAAACAAGGTACTTGTAATACCTTTTTGAAAATATTCGGACTGAATAGAAATAGATGAAAACTCCTCTTCAAGTTGTGGTAATTTAGGAAATTCGTCACCATTCTGACCAACAATTGTAAATTTACCACTTGCCGAAAGTATATCAATTTGATAATTTTCTTGATTAATTTTAAATGTTAAGGGTTGATCGGTAAATTCTTTAAGCAAATCAGTTAACCGTTTTGCCTCAATAGCAATAATACCTTTACCTTTTGCATTTTTTAACTCCATTTGAGTATTTAATGTTGTTTCAAGGTCTGAAGCAGCTATTTTAAGAGTGTTCCCTTCTAATTTAAATAAAAAATTATCTAATATAGGTAATGTGTTTTTTGAGTTAATAACACCTTTTACAATATTTAATTGACTCAAAAGATCTGAGGTTGATACTATAAATTCCATAATAAAAATCTTACATTTTGATATTATACAAAATTACAAAAAAAAATAACATGCTCTGTATGCTTTATGCAATTTTAGTTACTTGATTACGCATCAATGTTTGCATATTTAGCATTAGCTTCAATAAATGCACGCCGTGGAGCAACATCATCACCCATAAGCATAGAGAATATATGATCTGCTTCGGCACTACTTTCAATTGTTACCTGACGCAAGGTTCTTCTTTCGGGGTCCATTGTTGTTTCCCACAATTGAGAGGCATTCATTTCTCCCAAACCTTTGTATCGCTGAATAGTAACATTTCCTTCTCCAAACTCTTCAATTGTTGCAAGTCGTTCTTCTTCACTCCAGCAATAACGTTCCTGCTTACTTCGTTTAGATTTTACCAAATACAAAGGTGGTGTAGCAATATACAAATGTCCACGTTCAATAATTTCTTTCATATATCTAAAAAACAATGTCATAATAAGAGTTTCAATGTGACTACCATCAATATCGGCATCACACATGATTATAATTTTATGATATCGTAATTTTTCAATATTTATTGCTTTACTGTCCTCTTCAGTACCTATTGAAATGCCTAAAGCTTTTAAAATATTACTTATTTCTTCACTCTCATATATTTTATGAGTCATAGCTTTTTCAACATTCAAAATTTTACCGCGAAGTGGTAAAATTGCTTGAAAAGCTCTGTTTCTTCCTTGTTTAGCCGTACCACCAGCAGAATCCCCCTCAACTAAATATAATTCACATTTAGCAGGATCTCTATCGGCACAATCGGCTAGTTTGCCCGGCAAACCTCCACCGCTCATAGAGTTTTTACGTTGCACTCGCTCACGTGCATTACGGGCTGCAATACGTGCCGAAGCAGCAAGTAAAACTTTATTTACAATTGTTTTAGCTTCTTTAGGATGTTCTTCTAAATAATACTTAAGCATTTCGCTTACAGCTTGGTCTACCGCAGCACTTACCTCAGAGTTACCCAATTTAGTTTTGGTTTGTCCTTCAAACAATGGCTCTTGAACTTTTACTGAAATAATAGCAGTCAACCCTTCACGAAAATCATCTCCATTTATTTCAATTTTTTGTTTTGCAAGAATTCCTGAATCTTCAGCATATTTTTTTAAAGTACGCGTAAGACCTCTCCTAAATCCTAATAAATGAGTACCTCCTTCAATAGTATTAATATTGTTTACGTATGAGTGAATATTTTCGGCATACGACGTATTATATTTCAATGCTATTTCTACAGGAATTCCATTCTTTTCAGTGTCTATATACAAAACATCTTCAATAAGGGGCTCACGTGTTTCATCGGCAAAACGAGCGAATTCTTTGAGTCCTTCTTCTGAATAAAAATGAGAAACTTTGTATTCTCCATTTTCATCTTTTTCTCGCTTATCTGTAATTCGCAATGAAACTTTTTTGTTCAAATATGCCAATTCACGCAATCGTGATTCTAATATATTAAACTTATAAACGGTTGACATAAAAATACTTCCATCAGGCCAAAACTGAACCTCAGTTCCTGTAGTGGTTGTTGTTCCAATTACTTCAACCGGACCTTGCGGCACTCCTATACAATATGTTTGTTGATACACCTTACCATCTTTACTATTTACAGTTACAACACATTTTGTAGATAACGCATTCACACATGATACGCCAACACCATGTAATCCACCTGATACTTTATATGAATCCTTATCAAATTTACCACCGGCATGTAAAACAGTCATAACAACTTCCAATGCAGATTTTTGTTCTTTCTCGTGCCAACCTACAGGAATACCTCTACCATTATCTCTTACCGTAATAGAATTATCTTCATTTATAAATACATCTATATCCGTACAATATCCGGCCAAAGCCTCATCTATAGAATTATCAACCACCTCATACACCAGATGATGCAAGCCTTTTTCTCCAATATCTCCTATATACATAGCCGGTCTTTTACGAACAGCCTCTAAACCTTCTAATACCTGAATACTGTCAGCGGAATATTCTTTTTGATTTTTATTTTCCTCGCTCATTTATATATATCTGATTTTCCGTTAGTTATACTTTATTTTCAATCACAGTTTTATTCGAACGAATGTACAAAAAACTATTTTCATTTAACCAAAAAAATACTATGAAAGAATTAATAACTTATCAACAATACACATGTCATAATAAGATATTTTTTTCATTTTTATAATAGTGTATTGTTTTTTTAAAATAAGTATATATTTTTACCCTACGTAATAATTAATATGTAGTACTATGAATAAACGTATTTTACCTGCCGATAAAGCTTTGGAAAAATTGATGGCATATTGCAGCAAAATGGAACGATGCGAGTTTGATGTAAAACAAAAATTATATAACTGGGGGATTGATGATAAAAAATCTCTTGCAATTGTTGATAAACTCAAGAAAGAAGGTTTTATAAACAACGACAGATACGTAGAATCATATATTCGAGGTAAATATTATTACAATAAGTGGGGACGAGTAAAAATTCGTTTTAATCTTAAACTAAAAGGATACGATGAAAATCTCATTGCTCCTGCATTAGATTCATTTTTTGACAATGTTGACTATGAAAAAATGATATATGAACAATTGGAACGTAAAAATCGTTCTTTAACAATAGAAGATGAATATCAACGAAAATCTAAATTAATCCAATTTGGACAAAGTCGCGGATATGAAACCGAAATTTCTCTTTCGTGTGTTGATAGTATTGTAAGTTCTGAAAGTAACGAATAATAGTACCCTAATAAAATGATTAACACATTACAACATATATTTACCAAACAATATAATATACTTGTTGTAATTGTATTGTGTGTATTCATGTTCTCATGTAAAGATAAAACACCTCAACCTATAGTAAATAATCAAAAAATACAATATGTAATTCTAACTCCGCCGTATCAAAGTAATTTTTTGTTTACACAAATAACAATAGATGTTGTAGCAGGAATACGAGATACGCAAGTATGGAAAGTTCGTGATATTGTAAGTAATATAATAATAGACACATTAGATTACACATTGTACCGTGTAGAACGAGTTCGTCGCAAAGCCGATACTCTTGCATGGCAACCATTTACCGTATACGGTATTCGTGAATATTCAAAGTCAATAGTTCGTATAGATGATAATATACCGTATGTAATTTTACAATTCCCAGAAAAACAAGGTAAAACATGGAATGGCAATGAATTTAATGTAAAACCTGCCGAACAATATACATATACAAAAATAAACACAAATGATACTATACAAGGAATAATATATGATTCGGTTTTGGTTATCACACAACAAAAATTTAAATCTTTATATACCTATCAATTTAAAGAAGAACGATATGCGTATGGTATTGGACTTATCTCAAAAATCAAATATGATGTAGAATCGCAACCAAATCATGCAAATATCAATTTAAACCTCCCAATAGAACAACGTATTACAAAAGGTACAATTGAAATATATGAACGTATTCCGTAATTATATAATTTCATTAACATTAGTTTGTTTTCCTATGATTGCAGCACATGCCTTTACGGTACTTTCACCACAATCAGAACATATTTATTATATGGGTAGATTCAATACCGAAAATAATAACGAATATATCTGTTCATTTCCTGCAAGTTCTATGTATATACAAACTAATTCAACTATAGTAAAAGCACACATACAAGATTATCCGCTTGAACAAGGTCGTCCTAACTATATAGCAATTATTGTTGACGGTAATGTATATAAAGAATTTGCTTTATCTCAAAAAACTACTGAATATACAATATTTGAACAAAAAAACAGTGTATATCATGTAATTCAAATTTGCAAAAGAACTGAAAGTTTAATTGGTTCAATTGGATTTAAAGGAATTACAATTAATAAAAACGCATCAACCAAACCTGTGGAATTACCACAAAAAAAAATACTATTTATAGGCAATTCTATTACCTGTGGCTACGGCAACGAAGCACCTAATGCTACTGACTCATTTACCGCTCACACAGAAAATGCTTATATGTCATATGCAGCTATTGCTGCTCGCGAACTGCAATCACAATATCATTTAATAGCATATTCGGGCAAAGGAATTTATCGTAACTGGGCCGACACTGTGTTTGATGTTGAAACCATGCCCAAAGTATTTCTAAAAACATTAGCATTTGACAAAAGCAATACATGGAATCATTCACGCTATATACCAACTTTAATTGTGCTAAATTTAGGAACTAATGACTTTAGCCCACCATTAGGAGCAAACAAAGATTTATATATAGACCGTTTTACTTCATTTTTACGAACCCTTTTACAATTGTATCCTCAAGTTCCTATAGTATGTGTAAACAGCCAAATGCTGCAAGAACCACAACGCAGCGACCAAATAGCATGGATACAAGAAAGTATTTCACTATTAAAAAGTAATCCTATATACTTTTGTATGCTAAGTATGCAAGGCCCCCTTGGATATGGCGCCGATTGGCACCCCAACATAGCACAAAACAAAGTGAATGGTATGGAATTAGTTAGTTTTTGTAAAGAAATGGGTTGGTAATAAAAAAATTGAAATAGTTTTTTATTTTTTTTTCATAACAAAAAAAACGAACTTTACGTTTTATATCATCACAATGAGTGTATGAAAACACGAATACTTATATGCATAGTTTTGTTTTGTTTAGGAGGAATACAATATTCGTTCTCACAAACTCATGCATTTACAGTATACGATACTATACCTATTCGTGCCGGAACCAATAAATTTCGTTTATACAAACTTATTGAAAAATGGTTTGAAACAGAACGAGGTACTCGATTAATTGCGAAAAACAGAAAAGAACTTCATTTTAAAGGCAAAGGATATTTTATTTATTATAATAGAATAAAAATTCCGGATATATTTCTGAGCCCTCATGCAAATGAGCGTTGTAAAGGAAGTATTGTTTTTTCTATTGATGTCAAAATTCAAGACTCTATAATTGTTTCTAAATTTACCCAATTTATACATGAAGCCGTATATTCAGAATACGGTAGTATGAGTTTTGGTATGCTTATGATTTACGAAAAAGTGCCACCGGGTTTTTGTATGGAAGTTGAAGAATGGTGCAATGCCGTATGGAATGATATGAAAGTTAAATCTGAAGCAGAAGTAAAAGATCGCTGTACACGAATAATACCGGCAATTTTGATTCGTAGAAGAACATATAAAGTAAAAGAAGAAGAAGTAAAAGTAGTTACAGAAGAAAAAGTTGACCCGCAAGAATATTTAAAACTTGATAAATATTATAATCCCGAAGATAAAACAGTAAAACAAGTATCAACAAAAAATGATGATATTCCCGGCATTACTGATGTAGTAAGACCAGAAAACAATGGCCCTATACAAAAAATTTCAAAATCAAAAACAACTGCAAACTATACTCAGCGTAATTATAATGAGCAAAATACTGATAATGATAAACCTGCGAAAGAAGAAACTGTTGCAATAAAACCTGAAGAAGAAAATAATCTAGAAAAACAAGCAGAAGAAAAAACAAAAAATCAGGAAAGTACGACAAAAGAAAAACCTGCGAAAAAAGAAAAAACTGTTTCAAAACCTGCTGATGATTATGACCAAGAAGAAGAGATAAAACCAACACCTCAAAAACAAGCAGAAGCTCCAAAAGAAAAACCTGCAAAAGAAACTCCTGCACCAAAAGAAAAATCAAGTCCTGCACCCAAACCGGAATCGGCTGCAAAACCTGCTCCTGCACCAAAACCTGCAAAAGCTAAACCCGAACCTAAAAAATCAAAACCAGGTGCTGCTGATGAATATGACGACTATGATGATGAATAATCAAATAATTTTACCAACTACCACCTGCTCCACCTCCACCAAAACTTCCACCGCCAAATCCGCTAAAACTACTTCCTCCTCCAAAGTTTCCAAAACTCCCTCCACCACTTCTGAAGTTAGAATATGTACCCGAATGTTTGTTTGACATAGATTGCAAAAGCAATAATGCTACCCACAAACTCACATTATTGCTACGTGCATACTTACGTGCTTCAGAAAATTTTGTAAACAATATAAATGCAAACAGTATAAATAAAAGCAAGAAAAATATTGAATAATCACCTTCCGTTTTTTTTACATACTCTTCGGCCGTATATTCTTTTTCGGTAAGCTGCATCAATACCGTAATACCTGCTACTATACCCCCATATATATCATTTTGTTTAAATCGGGGAATCAGTTCTTGCTCTACAATACGTTTTGCAATAGCATCGGGTATTACACCTTCGAGTCCGTAACCTACAGCTATAAATGTTTGTCGTTGCCCTTGACCTCCGGTTGGTTTTATCAATAATACTATACCATTGTCGTGTTCTTTACTACCAACACCCCAGGCTTCGCCCAATTCAGTAGCATACATTGCTTTGTCTTTTCCGCACAAATCATTTACTATTACAACTACTATTTGTGTTGATGTTTTTGTACTAAATGCTTGTAGTATTCTATCTAATTCTTGTTTTTGCTCTACCTGTAATATTCCTATTTCATCATATACAAATGATTGCGGACGAGACGGAATACAAGTATCGGCATAGGTTGGAACTATACTTACCAACAGTAGTAATACAAAAACTATTCTTTGTTTAATCATATATTTTAGGATATCAAACATTTAAACATCAAATGAAATTTCGTTGCTTAACTCATTAGTATCATTTGATTGATACGGAAAATGTGTTGCAAGTTGCTCACCTGCTTCTGCAATAGCTTTTTCCAAACCTGCTACATAGTTACCTTTTGAGAATTCATCACGGAGTATTGCATATACAGAATCCCAAAAATGTTCAGGAACTTTTGCATTAATACCGGCATCACCTAGTATTGCCACTTTTTTATCTTCGTATGCTACATAAAACAACACTCCATTTCGCAATTCGGTTTTATGCATTTCAAGTTTTTCAAAAATATAAGCAGCCCTATCCATAACATCTCCTTTACAACGCGGCTCTATATGAAGTCTCATTTCACCGGAAGTACGTTTTTCGGCCTGCTCTATTGCATGCACCACTTGACCTTGTTCTTGTTCCGACAAAAAAACTTGCGATTGCATTATCTTTTTGTGTTAAAATGTTACGGTAGGAGCAGCTTCTGCACCTTTTTGAGCCTCAAAATATCCCATTTCTTTGAACCCATACAATGCATTCATAAGATTAGTAGGAAAAGTTTTAATTTTTGTATTAAACGGTTGCACCATTTCATTGTAGCGATTACGTTCTACATTTATTCTATTTTCTGTACCTTCTAATTGAGCTTGAAGTTCTAGAAAATTTTGATTTGCTTTGAGGTCAGGGTATTTCTCTACCACAACCAACAAACGACTTAAAGCACTACTCATTTGATTTTGAGCTTCTTGAAATTTTGCAATTGTTTCGGGTGTTAAATTTTCTGCATTTACTGTTACCCCGGTTGCTTTTGCACGAGCTTCAATTACGCTTTGCAAAGTACTTTTTTCAAAATCTGCATACCCTTTTACAGTATTTACCAAATTTGGAATTAAATCGGCACGTCGTTGATATGAACTTTCAACATTTGCCCATTGCTTTTTTACTGATTCTTGCATTGTAACCAAACTATTGTATTGACTAATTAAATACAATGCAAGTATTACAATACCTCCAATAATAATCCATGTTTTTGTGTTTTTCATAGCTTTAATTATTTATGTTATTTTGAATTATAAACGATACTGATATAGGGAAATGATCAGAAATAGGAAGTTTTTGTTGTGTAAATTCTTGTACTATTACTTTTTGTGGCAAAAGCACATAATCTAATCGTTTTGATAATAAACGCCAATTTAATGTTCCACCCAATCCATATGAAGCTTCTAAAAAAGCATCTTGCAAGTCTTTCTCACTTCTAATAGCTTTATAGGTAAACGAATACGGTGGTGCATTAAAATCTCCACATATTATTGTTTCATAAGGATTCTCTCGCATAGCTTCAAGTAATTCCTGAGTTTGTTTTCCTCGTTTTTGAATTGCTCGTTTGAGTTTACCTCCTACTTTTCGTAATTTTTGTGATTCAAACTCTTGACCCGTACTGGTCATCTCTATGGTTTCAATATTTTCGGGCTGCAATTTATACGATTCCAAATGATTATTGTATATACGAACTGTATCATTATATAATTTAATATCAGCCCATAGTGTTGTATTTCCTGTCTTTTGATATAAAATAACACCCGTTTTTACAATAGGGAATTTACTAAAAATTACATTTCCATAAAAATATCTCCCTTTAATTTCATGAACTCTGTGGATTTGAATATACCGTAAACCTAATTGTTTTTTTATACTGTCAATCATTTGATATTTTTCATGCGTATCATGATGAAATTCTTGAAAACAAATAATATCCGGCGATTCTTGTTTTAAGAAATCAAACACTTGAGCTTGAATTCCAGCACGACCACGCCACCCATTATAATTAAATGCATTTACATTGTATGATATAATTTTTACAGTATCACCGCCAACATCATGTTTGGGAGAACCTGCAAATGAAAAAGTATCAAAAAAGGTTGATATACTTAAAACAAAACCAATAACAGAAATTAAAACATTCAATTTGTGTTTTGTAAATAACCAAAATATGACAAAAAAAAGATTTACAAGTAAATAAACCGGGTATGCTAATGCAACAAATTCAAACATCCAAATTAATTGTGGATTTATATATCGCGCAATAGCGGTAAATACAAGCAACAATGATGCAACTAAATTGACACAAAATAAAACAAATCGAACAAACTTCATGTATTATCTTTTTTTACTCATTGTAAATAAAATTTCTTTTTCTTTTGCCGTTAAACTTTCATAACCATTTTTAGCAATTTTATCTAATATAGCATCAATTTCTTGTTGTGTAACAGCATTTGTAGGCTTAGTGGAATATGATTTTGAAGAAGGATTTGAATAACTTACTGTAATTTTTTTTCTTGGTTTAGTCCATGTTACAATAGTATCCATAATATTCATAAACCATTTAGAAATATCGGTACCCTTTTTTATTTGCGAAGCCCATATAAATCCAAACAATGCTCCCCCCAAATGTGCTATATGCCCCCCTGAATTTAATCCGGGAATAAGAATAATATCAAGTAACACCATTGTTAAAACAAGGTACTTAATACGAACAGTACCAATAAACAATAAATGAACTATATAATTAGGAAAATACGTGGCTGTAGCTGTCATAATTGCAAGTACTGATGCTGATGCGCCTATCATAGGAATTTCTGCAGGTACATATTGTGATAAATGAGGTAAAATATAATACGCTGCAATAGTAAATATAGCACCCGTAAGTCCACCTAATATATATATAGCTACAAATCGTTTACCATTGAGCATATCTATAAATATTTTTCCCATCCAATACAGCCACAACATATTGAATAAAATATGCAGAAAATCAATATGAGTAAACATATACGTAACCAATGTCCATGGCTTAACAATAAGTTTTGTAACAGAAATATATGTTTGAATATTACTTATAATAAAAGTATATATTCCGGATTCTTGTTGCCCGGTAAAAATCCACGATAATACTTGTAAAATATTAAGAATCAGAAAAACTGCTATGTTTATAAAAATAATCTTTATAAGATTATTACCTTCGCGAAATTCGCGTTGTATGTCGTGCCAAATTGTCATTATAAATATGTTCCTTTACGTCTCCAATACTGAATTAATATATAGCCAAAAATCATTCCACCTAAATGAGCAAAATGAGCAACATTATCGCCCGGTGAATTACGAATTCCACTAAACAATTCTATAATTCCATAAGCCAAAACAAACCATTTAGCCTTAATAGGCAATGCAAAGAATAAATATATATAGGAATTAGGGAACAACATACCAAAAGCCATAAGCAATCCAAATACCGCCCCCGAGGCTCCAACAGTTGATACATTAATAATAGAATTCAATTCAGCATAAACAGGATCAATAAAATTTTTATTTTGCCTAATTATATCAACACCTTCAGAATAAATCATATCTAAAACTTCTGCCGGAACCTGATTTTGTAAAGATTGAATACGAATATACGCTACTATCATTTGCACTATTCCGGCTCCTATACCGGTAGCCATATAATATGTAAAAAATCGTTTAGGTCCCCAAAAATTTTCGAGTACATTACCAAACATCCACAATGCAAACATATTGAAAAAAATATGTTCCAAATTGGCATGTAAAAACATATAACTCACAAATTGAATGGGTTTAAAAGCTCTGGAACCAATATAATGAAGACCAAGTGCATCGGATATATCATATTGATACATTATTTGAAAAATAAATCCAACAATAAAAACACCTGCATTCAACAACAACAAATTTTTAACTACAGGTGGCAATACAGTAAAACCTTGTGGAGAATAATTCATACAATATTAGGTATTAAATTTTTTAAAAATTTCATCATATTCAAGCATTACTACAGCACGTTTTCCGTCGGCAGAAACCGAGTGCATAGAACATTGAAACAATTGTGCAATAAATGTTTGCATTTCATCGGGCTGCATTACAGGATTTCTGTATAATGCCGATGATTGTGCTAAAGAACGAGCAATAGTTTCATTGATATTTGATTGAAGAGATTCTCCTCGCTCGTTATATTCAGAAATAAATGCATGAATAATATTTTCTATAGTACTTATTTCAATATCCGGTGGTGTACCATTTACCACAAAAGAATTTTGACCAAATAACTCAATGTCAAATCCTACTGTTTGTAAATATGGTAATAATTCTTGTAAAATTTGTGATTCGGTATATGATAATTCTATATGAACAGGCAACAATGTTCGCTGAATAGGACGTTGTTGATTTTGTAGTAAAGCCAAAAACTTTTCATATAAAATTCTACTATGAGCTCGCTTAATATCTATAATCATCAACCCTGTTTTACCGGTAGTTAGAATATATTTTTTTTGTATTTGCATACACGTAACAGACTCACTGGTAGGCTCTTCATGTATAGTATTAATAGCCGAACTAAATATTTGTTGTGCAACCGTTGAATGTGTTTCAAATCCTTCAAATAATTGTTCCCACCCTGCCACCGATTGTTTTTGCGGAGCTTGATGCGTCATTTTGTCTGTTTTAAATGGATTATAATCAGTTCTGACGTCAATTCCCGGAATTTTAACAGGAGCATCTTTGGGTATTGCAAACATATCAGAATAATCTTCGGTATCAATAAAATCGAGCGACGGAACAATATTACTTTTACCCAATGCATGTTTTACCGATGCTTCTAATAACTGACAAATATTGTATTCTTCAACAAATTTTATTTCTGTTTTTGTTGGATGAATATTTACATCTATTTGAGAAGGATCAATATCAAAAAACACAAAAAAAGGCGGATATTCACGATTTGGAATTAATTGTTCATATGCTCGCATTATTGCATTTTGATAACTTTTTAGTCGAAAAAAACGATTGTTTACAAAAAAATACTGATCATAATTATTTTTTTTAGCCATATCAGGTGTACCTATATATCCTGAAATAGTTACTATAGAAGTTTCTCCTTCTATAGGTAGCAGGCTTTTTTCCATACGTTTTCCAAATATATTAACTATTCGTTGTTTATGATTGGAAATAGGATACTTAGCATATAACTCATCATCTTTGTAAATAGTAAATCCTATATGAGGATGAGCCAATGCAATTTGAAATATTTCTGATAATATATATTTAAATTCCGTTTGATTCGATTTTAAAAATTTTCGACGTGCGGGTATATTATAAAAAAGATTTTTTACAGTAAAAGTACTACCAATTGGACATGAAACAGGTGTTTGTGATTCAACCTGCGATGCTTTAATAATAATTTTGGTGCCAATTTCTGTATCTGCCGTTCGAGTTTTAAGTTCGGTATGCGATACTGCAGCAATTGATGCCAATGCTTCGCCTCGAAAACCCATAGACCGAATAGAAAAAATATCATCGGCTGTTCTAATTTTAGATGTAGCATGTCGTTCAAAAGCCATACGAGCATCGGTATCACTCATACCTTTCCCGTTATCGGTAATTTGAATAACAGTTCTTCCTGCATCTATTATTGAAATGATAATATCTGTAGCTTCCGCATCAATTGAATTTTCCACTAATTCTTTTACAACCGATGCCGGACGTTGAACAACCTCACCGGCAGCAATTTGATTAGCAACAGAATCAGGTAATAATTGAATTATATCGGGCATTAATGTAACATTTAAATTCGAGTAATAAACAAATATGCAAAATACAGTAAAACAATAAAAATTAAAATAATACGTACATTTTGTTTATGTACAATTCTTGAACGCGCATCCTTTTTTGCTTTAAATTGTCCACGAATATGAGGAATGTATTGCGCAGAATTTGTTGTTTTCCCTTGTTCTTTGTCTACTTCTTGTAAAATACGTTGTATGCGTTCTTCTCTTTTTTCTTTCTCGGGATTGTAATATCGAGGCAAATAAGAAAAACCACGAGGTTTACGCATAGAATATATTGACGAAAAAATTCCCATAATCAATTTTTTACAAATATACGGAATCTATAATTGTTATACTTTTTTAATTATTCTTTTTATTAAAAAAGCTTTACCCGAAGAATCCGAATAAAGCTTTTAGAGAATACTTACTATATGAAAAAAACTAAAAGGGAGGGACTATTTATTATTTGATAAAAATTCTGAAATTCCTTCTTGAGTAGCTTTTAATGCTTTTTTACCGGGTTTCCAATCTGCAGGACACACTTCGCCATGTTGTTCAAAATACTGAAGAGCATCTACCATACGCAAAGCATCTTCTATACTTCTACCAAGTGGCAAATCATTTACAACCTGATGACGCACTATACCTTCTTTGTCAATCAAGAAAGTACCTCTATATGCTACAGGTGCTCCAACAAAGGTAGATTCTCCTTGTTCGTTTACATCATAATGCCCTGCAAGCACATCATAATTTTCTGATATTGTTTTTGATATATCAGATACTATAGGATATGTTACACCTTTTATACCACCCTCATTTTGTGGAGTCTGCAACCATTTCCAGTGTGAGAATTCTGAATCAACCGATACTCCTATTACTTGTACATTTCGTTTTTCAAATTCACCTAATACATGTTGAAAAGCTAAAAGTTCTGTAGGACATACAAACGTAAAATCTAATGGGTAAAAGAATAATACCACATATTTTCCCTTATATTGACTCAATGAAAAATTTTCTATAATTTGATTACCGTTTATAACTGCTTTTGCATCAAAATCAGGTGCTTTTTTTCCTACTAATACTGCCATTTTTTTATTTTTTTATGATTTAACTTTATTATGTAGTCGAAAGTTGTGTTGTATACTTACAACATATAAAAAAAAAATTACAAAAATTAGCATTTTTTTTATTTAGTACACAATTATGCTAACAACGAAATCAGTAATTGCTCAATACCGGCAGCATCTAATTTACAATATGCATATAGTTCTTCTTGAGTTCCATGTGGTATAAACGAATCGGGTATTCCTAACCGTATTACTTTACCTGTATATTCGTATAAAGAACATTGTTCAAGAACTGCAGAACCAAATCCACCTTGTATTACACCATCTTCAATAGTTATAATAACAGAATACGATTTACAAACTTTTTTAATACAATCAACATCTAAAGGTTTTGCAAATCGCATATTATATACGGCTACTTCTTTTCCTAATGTTTGCGAAACAGTATCTGCAGCTTGTTTTGCAACATTACCCAGTGGCCCAAAACTAAGAATAGCAATAGTATTACCTTCACGTATTTTTTCTGATTTACCAATTTCATATACCTGCATTGGTTGTTTCCAATCTTGTATCACTCCATTTCCACGAGGATATCGAATAACAAAAGGTTTTCCTGATTTATATGCTGTAAACATTAAATTACGCAAATCAACTTCGTTTAAAGGTGATGATACTATAATACCGGGAATGGAACGCATAAAAGCAATATCAAACACGCCATGATGAGTTGCGCCATCAGCTCCAACCAAGCCACCTCTGTCTAAACAAAAAATAACAGGCAGACGCTGCAATGCAACATCGTGAATAACTTGATCGTATGCCCGTTGCATAAAACTAGAATAAATATTACAAAACGGTATTAATCCATCTATTGCCATACCCGCCGACAATGTAACAGCATGTTGTTCGGCAATACCCACATCAAAAGCTCTATCGGGCATAGCTTGCATAAGTATATTCATAGAACAACCGGATCCCATAGCTGGAGTTACACCTACAATTCTCGAATCATTTTGTGCCAACTCCAACAGAGTTTCACCAAATACATCTTGATACTTTGGTGGTGCCAATGCTGTATCCGGCACATCAACCATTATTCCGGTATCTTTATCAAATTTTCGAGGAGCATGCCATTGTGTTTGTGCTTCTTCAGCAGGTTTAAATCCCTTTCCTTTTTGAGTAATTATATGAAGTAATTTAGGCCCTTTTATTTCTTTTAAATCTTGAATTGTTCGTACTAAATGAAAAACATCATGACCATCGATAGGCCCAAAATATCGAAATTTTAAGGATTCAAATAAATTACTTTCTTTTAAAATAATTGATTTTATTCCATTTTCAATTTTTTGTGCAAGAGCCTGTGTGTTGGGACCAAATTTGCTTAATTTACCCAAAAAATTCCACACATCGTCTTTTAATTTATTATATGCCTTTGATGTAGTTATATCCATTAAATACTGATTCAATGCTCCTACATTGGCATCAATTGCCATATTATTATCGTTTAGTATAACTAATATATTTGCATTTGTAAAACCTGCATGATTTAATGCTTCAAAAGCCATTCCTCCGGTCATTGCTCCATCGCCTATTACAGCAACAACTTGCCTTTGGGTATCTCCGTTTTTTTGAGCAGCTATAGCCATACCTAACGCTGCTGAAATTGAAGTAGATGAATGCCCTGCAATGAAACTATCATATTCACTTTCTTGCGGATTTGGAAATCCTGAAATCCCTCCAAATTTTCGGTTTGTATGAAATAATTTCTTTCTTCCTGTTACTATTTTATGCCCATAGGCTTGATGTCCAACGTCCCAAACTATTCGATCATAAGGAGTATTTAATGCATAATGAAGAGCTATAGTCAATTCAACAGTACCTAAACTTGCTCCAAAATGCCCCGGATTGCGGCTACTTTCATCAATAATAAAATCACGCAATTCTTTACATAATTGTGGCAGTTGTTCAATCCCAAGTTTTCTTATATCATGGGGGAATTCAATATGTTCTAACAAATTACTCAACACTTATTATATTGAATGACAAAAATAACAAATTATTTGATTTTACATTTTACAAATACCATTTAAACGTATTTAACGTCTGTTCTACACAAAAAAATCATATAAAAATTTGATAAACACAAAAAATGTTAGTGCACTTAACTTTATAAATTTCAAATGTTTAAACAAAAATTTGCCATATGTTAACTATAGATAAAATTACAGATTTTTTTGT
>JAJUFK010000085.1 GCA_029266015.1 Bacteroidota bacterium | reverse complement strand
ATCGAGATGTTGTTTAATCTCAATTGGCTTTAATATTTTCGATTTTTTAGTTGATTTACGTTTAGCCGCAGGTAATTCTTGATTTATAATTTCTATGGCTTGCCCAACACAGTCACTACAAATATTACCCGACAAACCGGTAAGCAACATGCTGACTTCTGTTTTTTTACGACCGCAAAATGAACATTCTTGTTTCATTATTTCTTTCTATCTAATTGTATATTTTAATTCAACGCAATTTGCGAATTTTGTTTCAATAATTCAATAATAAATGTGGTACTTTTTTGAATTATTGCTTCAAGATTTTTAACATCAATTACCGAAATTTCATCGCAAGTTCTATGATAACAGTCAAAATTTCTCATAATAAATGTACTCAAGGTATGTGCGGGTATATTAAGTTCTCTATAAAATGAAAAATTATCGGAATATCTGAACAGTTCCATTTCTTCGGCTTGGGCATCTTTTAATAAAAAATCTTCTTGTAACAGTGTATTTGCAGTAACAGCTAAATTCGATTTATCAAATCCGGTAATAAAAACCTTTTTGGGAGCATTTATCATTGTAGTTCCTATCATGTCAAAATTTATAACATATTTCAGGGGAATTTGTTGTGCTTTAATTTTTTTTGCCAACGCATTCGAACCGTCCAATCCGGTTTCTTCTGAAGTAAATAGAGCAATTATTACTTTTTTTGACAATTGTTGTTTACTCAAAGCTTCGGCAATTTTAAGTACTGCAGCAACGCCCGATGCATTATCGTTAGCACCATTGAATACACTATCTTTTTTAGCTCCACTGAGAATCCTCAAGTGATCTAAATGAGCTCCAATAAGTATATATTCATTTGAAGAGTGTGGTGACTCTAATACTCCTACTACATTGTAGCCGTAATAGGCACTTACACTATCTACGAATGAAGTACCAAACAATGGTTTTGCACCTATGGTAAGCAATTGTTGTTCTACATAGCGAGCAGCTTTGTCGTACCCTCTAGTTACCGGTTTTCGCCCTTGTAACGAATCGTGTGATATGGCGGCAATTATTTGTTGCGCCGAAGGAATTGTAGATTTACTAGTATTTGTTTGTGCAGTAATTGCAGTAATTGAAATACTATTACTTATAAGTAATGCTTTAATTATCTTTAAAAAGAATGTTTTCATATCATAATTGATTTATAATGATAGTTTCAATATAACTATAAATACAATGATATGTATAATTCTTTATTAGACAAATCCATGTAAATATATAAACAACATTATCTTTGTAATGTTTTCAATCGTTTTTCCAATAATTCAATTTTTTCTAACGCATCTGCTTTTTTCTTACGTTCTGTTTCAACTACAGCAGCAGGTGCACTCGACACAAATTTTTCGTTCATCAATTTTTTATCAACCGAAGCCAAGAAACCTTGTATGTAGGTAAGTTCTTCTTGAATTTTTTGTTTTTCTTCTTCTACATTTATCGACTGAGCAAGAGGAATAAAATATTCTATAGCATCAACACGAAACGATGCTGCATTTGCTACATCTTGATTTGTAATGTGAATAGCCGAAATATTTCCAAGTTTTGCAAGTATTACAAATTCAAAATCTTGCGGAGAGTTTATACCTTTTATATGTAATTCAATAGTTTCTTTAAAAGGCACTTGTTTGTCTTTGCGAACACCACGAATACCAGCAACTACTTCTTTTACTCGTTCGTAACGTGCCAGTAAATTGGTATTACACGACGAATACGTTGGAATTTGGGAAATCATAATACTTTCACCCGTGCCGCGTGGTTTCAAATAATGCCATACTTCTTCGGTTATAAACGGCATAAATGGATGCAGTAATTGCAGTACCGATTCAAACAATTGAATGGTGGCAGCATAGGTAGCACCGTCAATTGGTTTACCATATTCTGGTTTTACTATTTCTAAATACCAAGCCGAGAGTTCGTCCCAAAACAATTTGTATACAGTCATCATAGCTTCCGACAAACGATATTGTTCAAATTGTTCGTCGAGTTGTATACTTGCTTCTTTAATTTTTTCGCTCAGTGCTTCTATGGCAGCTTTTGCATAGGCAGGTTGTTTTATGGTATTGTCAACATTCCAACCGTGCACTAAACGAAATGCATTCCATATTTTACTCGAGAAATTTCGTCCTTGTTCGGGCAACGCATCATCGTACAACAAGTCGCCTCCGGCAGGAGAACACAAAAGCATACCTACACGTACACCATCGGCTCCGTATTTTTCTATCAACTCCAATGGTTCGGGCGAATTTCCTAAAGATTTACTCATCTTACGGCGTAATTTATCGCGTACCATACCGGTAAAATATACATGTTTGAATGGATACGTTTTACGATATTCATAGCCGGTCATTATCATACGAGCAACCCAAAAGAAAATAATATCGTGTCCTGTAACCAATACATTGGTAGGATAATAATAATTTATTTCTTCGTTATTGGGATTAGTAATACCACCAAACACCGAAATAGGCCACAACCACGACGATGCCCATGTATCGAGCACATCTTCGTCTTGACGTAAATCTGCAATAGTTAATGAAATATTTCCTGTTTTTTGTTGCGCAAGTTGTAATGCCTCTTCAATAGTTGCAGCGCATACGTGCGACCCATCGGGTAAATAATACACCGGAATTTGATGTCCCCACCACAACTGACGGCTTATACACCAGTCTTTTATATTTTCCATCCAATGGCGATATACGTTTTTGAACTTTTTCGGAAAAAATTCAATTTCGTCGTTCATTACATTAGCCAATGCCGGAGCAGTAATTTCTTTCATTTTTAAAAACCATTGTGTTGATAGTTTTGGCTCTATAACCACATGAGTTCGTTCCGAATAGCCTACTTTATTAGTGTAATCTTCAATTTTTACAATAAATCCTGCATTTTGCAAATCAGCAACAATTTCGGTACGTACGGCAAATCGATCTTTACCAATATACAATTGTGCTTTTTCGTTGAGTGTACCGTTGTCATTGAAAATATCTATAACTTCCAAGTTATGCTCCATGCCTATTTTATAGTCGTTTTCGTCGTGAGCAGGAGTAATTTTCAAACATCCGGTACCAAATTCCATGTCAACATATTCATCTTGAATAATAGGAACTACACGGTTTACAAGTGGCACAATCACCGATTTACCTTTGAGATGATGAAAGCGAGGGTCTTGCGGATTTACACAAACGGCAGTGTCGCCCAAAATTGTTTCGGGACGAGTAGTTGCTATAGTTACCCAATCGTCTTGTGAACCATCAACTTTGTAGCGTATGTAATATAATTTCGATTGTTCTTCTTTGTATATTACCTCCTCGTCACTTACAGCAGTTTTAGCGGCAGGGTCCCAATTTACCATACGAATACCACGATATACGAGTCCTTTGTTGTATAAATCAACAAACACTTGTATTACACTCTTGCTTCGTTCGTCGTCCATAGTAAAACACGTACGATCCCAATCGCATGAAGCTCCAAGTTTTTGTAATTGATTCAGGATAATTCCTCCGTGTTTTTCGGTCCACTCCCATGCGTGTTTTAGGAATTCTTCGCGAGTTAAGCTATATTTTTCAATACCTTGTTCTTTCAATTTATTTACCACCTTAGCTTCGGTAGCAATAGAAGCATGGTCGGTACCCGGAACCCAACATGCATTGTAACCTTTCATTCGAGCACGGCGAATCAATACATCTTGAATTGTATTGTTGAGCATGTGTCCCATATGCAGAACACCGGTAACATTTGGTGGTGGAATTACTATAGTAAATGGTTCTCTATGATCAGGTTTTGAATTAAAAAACTTTTGTTCTAACCAATACGAATACCACTTGTGTTCTACATCTCCCGGGTTATATTTTGCTGGAATTTCCATACGTGTAAAATGCAATTGTTTTATACTAAATATTTTTTTTGCGAAAATAGTAAACTTGTGTGTATTACACTAAAAAAATGATTAAAAACTCTAAAAGCTAAAATTCAATAAAAAACGTAGTATTGGTTACTTACTATAATAATCTAATATTGATTGATTTTTTCTCTAAAACAATGTACTTTTACATATTATTATAGAGAATTCAATGTTAAAAAAAATATATATCAGTTGTGTTTTATATTGTATTGTATTTCAGGTTTTTTCTGAAGGTACAAAAGAATTACGACCTACTGTCAGCGATTTTGGTAATATTGAAATAAATGATCAAGGACGTCCATTTGCAAAAGAAGGATGTGATTCGTTACATAAATTGTATATTCATATAAAATCTACAACAGAAACTATTTATTTTGGATTTCAACCAAACAATAAAACTAGTGGAACGGGTACATATAGGCTTGTTGATCCGCAGGGTAATATTGTAATTCCAAGAACAAATGTTCCGGTAGCTTCCGGTCCTGGATATATTGAATCATATGACGAAGCTTGTGCCGGACCTAAAATAGGTGGGGTACCTGTTGGAGGATACAATCCTTTATCATATTCGCCTCTTAATACCGGTGATTATGTTATTGAATTTACTACAACTTTAACCGGAACGTATCATTTTGATTTATTTGATATAACTGTGGTAAATGCTTCAAATACACCTATTCTTGGTAGACTCTGGTCGCACGCTTGGGATTTGAGTGCTCGAGGTAATTATAATAGAGTATATACTACTTTTTATATATATACAAGCGATAAATACATATCGGCAGTTAATTTAAACGGTATTCAGCCATATGGATTTGTAATTTCAAGTAATAGCACCGGAACTTCTAATACCGGTAATTTGTTTTTTGACAGACAGTCGGTGCAAGGTAATTCTACATATCCTCAATTTAAATTGTTTTTGAATATGCCCGATACAAGTGTATATAAAATAGCAGAACCACCTACTATGATTGAAGATTTGAAAGTGTTGGGTACACCTTTGGCATATCATGATGTATTGTTTTATCTTAATATGAATAAAGCAGGTACCATAGAAATATTTTTAGATTTAGATGGTACTCCGGGGTATCAACCCAATGGAAGAGACCGTGTTTTGGTAAAAACCATAAAAGCAGGTGGTGATACTATAGTGTGGAATGCAAAAGATGGCTTAGGAGATTGGGTTATAGAAAGTGTTACGGTTGATGTAAGTTCACGTTTTTCTACGGGTGTTACACATTTGCCATTATATGACCCTGAATATCATACCAATGGATATATTGTAAACCGCATTTTACCCGAAACATCGCGTGCAAGTTTATATTGGGACGATTCTCGGCTACCATCGTTGCTTGGTACTGTTGAATTCGAAGGTGTATCAGGAGATAATAATGGGCATAATTTTCCCGATACGGCCGGAGGGTTTGGTAATTTACGAACTATAAATACATGGTGGAATGGGTTTGAAAACAATGACCTTAAATCGTTTATGTTCACTATGGACGGGACTTCGCTTCCTATAGAATTAAGTAAATGGGAAGCTACATATATGGGAGCTTTTGTACAATTGGAATGGATAACCCAAAGCGAAACTAATAACGAATATTTTGAAATTGAACGTTCACGCGATGGAGAACACTGGGAAACAATTGAAATTTTGCACGGAGCACTTATTTCAAAAACACCTATTCGGTATACGTCTATAGATGTAAATCCATTGCCCGATATTTCCTATTATCGACTCAAACAAGTTGATTTGATTGGCACTTATTCTTATTCAAAAATTATTAGTATATACAATAATATATTTGTAACAGGTCTTGTTTCTTGTTCGTACAATTCTACTAGACATACCATTACTATAGAAGCACCAAATATTGCTGAGACCCCTATAACTATTCGCACTATCCATGGACAAAATATACAACATAAGTTTACACAGCATACAATTTGCAATAATCATGTTGAACTTATCATTCACAATATACAACCGGGAGTGTATATAATTCAAAATAAATATTTTATACATAGAGTGTATTTGTATTAATACAAATTTTGAAATGTTACTTTTTTGTTAAAAATATAACATATTTAATTTGGATATAAATACGTAAATATATACTTTTGCGGAAATTAAATTTAATACCCATGAATCCCACAATGTAAATAAAGTGTAACTCGAAGTAGGATATAGTCTTGTTATATTGATTTTTTATATATAATAGGTGTTGTGGGGTATATCTCATCTTTGAACATAAAAAGTAATTATAATGAGAGTATTGTATTCTGCATTAATTTATGTATTCGCGTATTCATTGAGTTATGGTCAATTAATGTATACTATTGATGATCATACTTTAACAGAAATGGGAAGTGGAAATCTTTCGTCATCCAAACATATCCCTTATCATTTTGATGACTATGATGAAGATGTATATAAAATAACAGAAAAAAATGGAATTAGTGATATAACGTATATTAAAGAAATATATCAGAATGACAATTGGAATAGTTTTAAAATAAAATTTACAACATGGGAAGGAAATGCCGGATTTTATTTTGTGTATGATGTAAATGGTTATTTACAAGAACATAAAACGTTACATGGAAATGTTATAGATTTTACAAATTCAAGTAATAGATACCTTACATTTGATATACAAGCAGACAATAATATAAAGCTATGGGCAAGCATATTTGATATAGTAGGAAGAGTTGCAAATACTGACTTAGCACCTACCATTTCTATTTCAGCAACGCCTGGAGGTGTTGATACAACAAATGCAGCAAAATGGCAAACGGTACGATTGGCATGGACAGTAGATCAAACCGCAGATGCCTATTGTACTGAATTAAGTGACTCATATACTGAAATTTTCAATTATACTAATTTTTTTGGAATTAGAGCTCCAAAAGAATCACTGCTTGTAGATAAAATTGCAGGAATATACTTTATAATTGATTATGGAACTAAGTATGATAATATTACACAAAAGCAAATTTTTATTAAAAATATTCGCTTAGGAATAGAAGAACCTAAGTTTTCAATGATTAGTAATATACCAAATATAGATTTAAATATAAATAAGAAACAATGCGAGTTTGATATATTAGATTATTATACCGGCGATACTCCTACCAATGTTTCTGCAGTATTGCTTAATGGCAGCAAAGCTCATGTAAATATAGTAGAATCAACCATAGCGATTGAAGCAGATGAAGTTTGTGCCGATTTTAAAGATACTGTTATTGTAAGTGTTACTAATGATTACGGAATATTAACCAAAAAAATACCTGTAGAATTTAATCATTCTATACACTTACTACCTCCCGGAATAGGTATAGTAACTGTTGACACTTTAGGAAGATATATTATGCTTGCGTGGGAACGACCAATTTCACAAACTATAGAAAAATATACTATTTACCGCGAGGGATTGACCAATCAATATACAAAACTTGCTGAACAACCATACAATCAATTAAGTGTATATATAGATAACACTGCGTTGTTTAATACCAGAGCATACAAATATGCTATAACTGCTACCGATGTATGCGGCAATGAATCGCCTAAATCTGATGCTCATAAATCTATACATTTGCAAAGAAAATATGTAAGCAACGAGTTGCAACTCAATTGGACATTATACGAAGGCGCAGAAGTTCTTGGATATCAATTGTTGAAAGGAACAACACACACAAATATGGTGGCTGTAGATGAATTTGCAACCGATCAAACATCGTATACAGTTGATAATCCGGGTAATTATTTGTATAGAATAGGTACAGTTATGAAACACGCTGTTTCTCCCGAAGTTTTAAAAATTCAAAGTGGACCGTTTGTACTTGCAATGAGTAATATAGCCGAAGCTAATACAATGATATCTTCGCCAAAGATAGAGGCTACTTGTAGTATTCAGAATGGTACAATACAAGTACAATGTGCTGAAGTATTACAAAATGCTTGTGTAGAATTAATTTCACCTACAGGAACTGTTGTGCAAAGCAGAACAGTAAACTGTTCTAAATTTGAAATTTCATGCAAAGGTGTAGCAAAAGGTGTATATTTTGTTTCTATTACTACATCTAATCAATCGGTACAAATTCCTATTACATTATAGATACTAGCTTTGTACAATTGATTTTAAAAAAATATGTATTTTTGAAAAAAAATACTTATGAATCATATTTTGCGTGTTGGACTTGTTCAGCAATCTGTTACAGATGTTGTAGAACAAAATAAACAATTATTGGTATACAATATAGGTGAATGTGCAAAGCAAGGTGCACAATTAATAGTATTGCAAGAATTACACAATACGGTATATTTTTGTCAAACAGAAGATGTAATACAGTTTGATTTAGCAGAAACAATCCCTGGTCCGTCAACAGAATTGTATAGTTCAATAGCTAAACAATATGGAATAGTATTGGTAACGTCATTGTTTGAAAAACGAGCAGCAGGAATTTATCATAATACTGCCGTTGTATTTGATACTGACGGAACAATAGCCGGAATGTATCGCAAAATGCATATACCCGATGATCCGGCATATTATGAAAAATTTTATTTTACTCCGGGTGATATAGGTTTTAAGCCTATTCAAACAAGTGTTGGTAGTTTGGGAGTTTTGGTGTGTTGGGATCAATGGTATCCTGAAGCTGCACGTATTATGGCATTACAAGGTGCAGATATGCTTATTTATCCAACAGCTATAGGTTGGGAAAGCACCGATACGTACGAAGAAAAACAACGTCAACAACAAGCATGGATTATTTCACAACGTGCACATGCTATTGCTAATGGTATTCCTGTTATTTCTGTAAATAGGGTAGGTTTGGAACCCGATATGAGTGAGGTAACACATGGAATACAATTTTGGGGTAGTAGTTTTGTTGCCGGACCACAAGGAGAAATACTTGTGCAAGCATCAAGCGAAAAACAAGAAAATATAGTGGTTGATATAGATTTAGGCAGAACAGAGCAAGTTCGTAGAATATGGCCATTTTTTAGAGACCGTAGAATAGACGCCTATAGTGATATACTT
>JAJUFK010000415.1 GCA_029266015.1 Bacteroidota bacterium | reverse complement strand
GTTTTTTCAAAAAAAAATGTTCAAAAATTTCAAGTGTATAAATCATTTAAATTTCATGCAAAAACGTTTAAAACATTATTGCGATATGGTACACCAGCAGGTACAGAATTTTTTGTGAATTTTATAGCGTTTTCATTACTTGTTTTTTTATTTCATTCATATAATGAACAAACTGCAACAGCTGCATCAATTATGTTTAATTGGGATATGGTTACATTTGTTCCATTAGTTGGTATAGAAATAGGAGTTACCAGTATGGTAGGTAGATATGTGGGTGCTAAAAAATTACATGTAGCCGAACGAGCTACATACACAGCGGTAAGATTAGGTTGGTTTTTTTCTGCATTTGTTGTTCTTATGTTTGTGTTTATTCCACACGTCTTGGTTGATGTGTTTAAACCTCAACAAACTGATTTGATTTTTGAACAAGCAAAACCATTGGCAATACGTATGTTACAATTGGCTTCATTATATGTATTGGCAGAAGCTATTTTGGTTTCGTTTGTTGGAGCATTGCGTGGAGCCGGTGATACAGTATGGACTATGTGGGTTTCTATGTTAATTCATTGGACGTTTGTGCCGACAGCGTATCTTTCTTTGTTTGTATTTAATTTAGGACCAATCATAGCATGGACTATTTTGGTGTTTATGTTTTTATTGTTTTGTATTGTATTTTATTTTCGATTCAAAACAGGAAAATGGAAAACTATACAAGTAATTCAACATGGAGAATAATTAGTGATTTGCCTAATTTTAAGGCTTTACCTCAATTTTATTTATAAAGAACACATTTCGTTTTTCTTTTTCATCAGTATTTTTAATTTTTTGAAAACCGTAAGCTATAAAAAAATTATCATACCAATGTTCGGTAATCATTGAAGATTTTTTAATAGATTCTGATTCGTTTTCAGAGGTAATAGATATATGAGTTTCTGATGAAATTTCTTCTCCTTTTTGATTAAAAGCCGTATAATAAAATTCTTTGTCGGTACCATACAATGTAACTAAATTGTTGTTTGTAATATTTGCATTTACAAACGTTTCAACACGGAATGGTTTGTATGAAATATTCATTTTTTTAGTATTACTCCATATAGGATTTCCTTTTTGATCAAATGTATAAATAAAATAATGGGTATATTCGTAACCGTTAAATACAACAGTACATTGAGTTGTTGTACCGCCGGAACCTGTTGGAACAGTATAACATTCTTGTTTATATGTTGGATAAAAAGCTTCTGCAATTAATATATATTCGTTATTATATTCTATTATTTTATGTGGCGCTATCATGTAGCTTATAAATATATC
>JAJUFK010000353.1 GCA_029266015.1 Bacteroidota bacterium | reverse complement strand
ATAAAAAAATATATTGCAGCAGCATTCCCATCAGCATGTGGTAAAACAAACTTGGCAATGCTTATACCAACTATTCCTGGATGGAAAGTTGAAACAATTGGTGATGACATTGCTTGGATGAAATTTGGAAAAGACGGACAATTATATGCAATTAACCCAGAAGCCGGGTTCTTTGGTGTAGCTCCATTTACATCAGAGCATACCAACCCTAACGCAATGCATTCTTGCGATAAAGATACTATATACACAAACGTTGGTTTAACTCCTGACGGTGATATTTGGTGGGATGGCATAGGATGGGATTGTCCTGAAGGTACTATCACTTGGAAAGGAGAAAAATATACAAAAGGCAGTGATGTTCAAGTAGCACATCCAAATGCTCGTTTTACAGCAAAAGCAAGCAACTGTCCATGTATAGACCCAGATTGGGAAAATCCTGCAGGTGTACCTATTTCTGCTATTTTATTCGGAGGTCGTCGTCCAAGCACTGTACCATTAGTATACGAAGCACGTAGCTGGGCTCATGGAACATTTATTGGTTCTACTGTAGGTTCAGAAGTTACGGCAGCTGCTATTGGTTTAGCTGCAGGTGTTCGTCGTGATCCATTTGCAATGTTACCATTCTGCGGATACAACATGGCAGATTATTTTGGTCATTGGATTAAAATAGGCGAAACAGCACCAGACAAAACTAAATTACCTAAAATATTCAATGTAAACTGGTTCCGTAAAGATGAATCAGGACGTTGGTTGTGGCCAGGTTTCGGTGATAATTCACGTGTGTTAGCTTGGATTTTTGACCGTTGTTTAGGTAAAGCAGAAGCTGTTGAAACTCCAATCGGATTTGTTCCTACGATTGACGGTATTAATATTGATGGTATTAACGTATCTAAAGCTGATATGGAAGAATTACTAAAAGTTGACAAAAACCTTTGGAAAGCAGAAGTTGAATTAATTAAAGAACACTATGCTCGTTTTGGCAACAAAATACCGGCTGCTCTTACTGCAGAATTAAAAACATTAGAATCTAAATTAGCATAATCTCATTAAGATTTGCAATCATAATATGTAAAGAGGTCGTTTATTTTAAATGACCTCTTTTTTTATATCTACATTTTTAATACCATTACTCTTACATAGTTTCAGGCAAAATAACTATGTTTGCATATCATAAAAAAATAAAACTATGAAACTTGATTTAGGAAAACCCGAAAAATTCTCACTACTTTATAGTTTCTTGCACAATACGTGGTTTCGATTGTTATTTTTTGTATGGTACAAAAATATAACATGGACTAACATACAAAGGCTATATGCAAAATATCCTATTATAATTGCAGCTAACCATCAAAATTCATTAATGGACCCTTTAGTAATTTTAGGCATAGAAACTCGCCAAATTACATGGCTGGCACGTGCCGATATTTTTAAGAATCCTTTAGCAGCTCGAATTCTCAGATTTATGAGAATAATGCCTGCTTTTAGACAACGTGATGGCAAGGAACAATTAGCAAACAATGAATTAGTGTTTAATAAATGTGTTGATATTTTAGCTGCCAAAAAAGTTCTTGCTATATTCCCCGAAGGAACCCATTGGGGATACAGACGATTACGCGAAACAAAAAAAGCTATACCACGAATAGCATTTCTTACCGAAGAAAAATTTAATTTTACTCTCAATACTCATATTCTTCCTATAGGAATAAATTACTCCAACTATACCCGATTGAGAGGTAATATTCTTATTAATTTCGGCACACCTATTCCCGTAAAACAATATGAAGATTTATACAAAAAAAATCCGCAAGAAGCTCAAAACAAAATGCGTGATGATATAGAAACTGAATTACATAAACAAATGATTCACATAAAACATACCGATGATAATTATGAAATATTTGATTCTTTAAGATATATATGTGAAAAAATAACACAAAATTATTATCAATTCAAAGGGAAAAAAGCAAAAAAACAATTTGATACTCACAAAAAAATTATTGAATTATTAGATATATGTTATACTAATAAACCGCACGTATATGAAGAAATTAAAAATGCAACTAGTTCATATACAAATGAAATAAAAAAATACAATTTTAAAGACTGGTTAGTTACAACTAAAGGTGGTGATACTTTTAGTATCGTTCTAAACATACTTATTCTTATAGCATTATCACCAATATTTTGTATTGGATATATTTTTCACGGATATTTATTCAAATT
>JAJUFK010000021.1 GCA_029266015.1 Bacteroidota bacterium | reverse complement strand
AAATTGCTGCGGGTTGGTTGATTGACAAGCTTGGATTGAAAGGATTTAGTTTGGGATTGGCACAAGTTCATTCAAAGCAAGCATTAGTACTTATAAATAAAGGAGGTGCTACAGGTCGTGATATTCAAAAACTTGCAGAATATATTCAAGATAAAGTCTTTAATGAAACAGGTATAGAGCTTAAACCCGAAGTTATTTATATCTAAGTCAAAATATACAAATGTTTGGAATTATTGTTGATATAAATCAATGATTTTTATTCTTATATTTTGAATAAAGATTTGCCTTTTTTGAATAATTTTTCTAAATGTTAATTTTTTTTTATAGTAAAAGAATAGGTATTTTTGTTGCATTATTATGCTAAAAGAAAAGGAAAATATTATTAATAATTTTATTGCACTTATAGAAGTTGGTATTACCTATATCACTTTTATATTAGCTTATTTTATTCGTCACGGTAATCTTACATTTAATCAAGATTATCTCATATTGCTTCTTTTTATTGGTCCTATTTGGTTTTTTTTATTACGATTCTATAATATTTCGCGTATCTATAGGGTCAATCCGTATTCGTATATATTCTTTGCCTATGTTATTTTAGTTTCTATTGGAATGGGGATATTATTCCTTATTATATTCTTATTACAATTAGAACAAATAAGTAGGGGTGCATTATTATTATTCACTATAATTAATTTTTTTACGCTCTATATTTTAAAAATAGATATATATTTTATTTTTAAAAAGTTTCGACGTCAGGGTAAAAATTATGTAAATGTAATAGTAATAGGAAATGAAGAATTAGAACCTGTAATCAAAAAAATTGAACGAAATACATTCTGGGGCTATAGAATTGCCGGCATTGTAACCGATAGTAAAGAAATAGCGCAAGAGTATTCTTCAAAATATATAATATATGATTCTTCGTGTGATATTCCATCCCTTATTGAAGATAATCCTATTGATGAAGTTATTTATACAGAGTCAGGTTTTGAACGAGAGCGATTAACTCGTTTAATTTATTCCTGTTTAGAAATAGGTGTTATGTTTCGAATGTCATCACAATTATTGAATATTGCTCGAACCAAATCAAGTATTCAATATTTAGATGAAATGCCGTTTTTTACTTTTCAAAATACCCCCAATAGTTATATCAATCTAAAAATTAAAGCAATATTTGACTTTGTGTTTTCTTTATTTATAATTATTTCTTTGAGTTGGTTGTTTATAATTATTGCAATTTTAGTGAGAATTGACTCTAAAGGACCAATTATATTTAAACAAACTCGCGTAGGACTAAGAGGTAGGGAGTTCCAATTATATAAATTCAGAAGTATGATTCCCGATGCTGAAGATTTATTGGAAAAATTGAAAAATAAAGATGAACAGTCCGGACCGGTATTTAAGATAAAAGATGATCCTCGTATTACAAAAATAGGAAAATTCTTACGAAAAACCAGTCTTGATGAATTACCTCAATTTTTTAATGTGCTCAAAGGAGATATGTCTGTTGTTGGTCCTCGTCCACCAATACCCGATGAAGTTGCTCAATATGAACGTTGGCAATTGCGAAGATTATCAATGAAACCCGGTATTACTTGTATTTGGCAAGTTTCCGGTAGAAACAACATTCCGTTTGAACGATGGATGAAACTTGATTTACAATATATAGATACATGGTCGCTACGTCTTGATTTTATGTTAATTCTTAAAACTATAAAAACTATAATAAAACGAGATGGGTTATAAGTGTGTATATTTTATATGTTTAATTATTGTTGCTAACCTTGCGTTTTCTCAGCAAAATTCTGTTTTCAATAATCATTCGTTTCAACCTTTTGACAGATACGTATATAATGCCGATAACCGATTTCACACATCAATTAAACCATATAACATGATTGATGTTGCCAAAATCGTATCATTTGATACATTATTTATGTGTAATACCGGTAATAAATATGCAGATTATATTCTCAACAAAGATATATTTTCATTTTCAAAAGGTATTTTTAATTTTTCTATTAATCCTGCCTGTAATTTTGAATATTCACAAGATTTAGATGATACAGTGAATGGGTGGACAAATACACGCGGCCTTATAATAGAATCAGATATTACAAACAAAGTTCATGTGTTTACAGCTTTTTATGAAACCCAATCAAGGTATAGAGATTATCGTAATGATAGGATAGAGGAATTAGGACAACGAACAATACCGGGACAAAGTCGTGCTAAGCCATTTGGCGATGATAATCAGGCTGATGATTATGCTTTTGCCGATGCATATATATCTTTTAATCCCGATTCAATTTTTGGATTTCAATTTGGTCACGGTAAGCATTTTATTGGTGATGGATATAGGTCATTGTTGCTCTCGGATAATGCTATGAATTATCCGTATTTTAAAATAACAACAAATATTTGGAACATACAATATGTCAATATGTGGTCGCAACAATATTATGTTGATTTTCTTCATGCTCCAAATTCACGGTATCCTAAAAAATGGAATGTTATGCATTATTTAGATTGGTCTGTAACTAAATGGTTCAATATTGGCATTTTTGAAACTATAATATGGCAGAATGAAGATTCTTCGGGAGTATATCGTGGTTTTGAATTTAATTACTTAAACCCGGTTATTTTTTTGCGTCCCGTTGAATTTTCTGTTGGGTCGCCCGATAATGTGTTAATGGGATTAACAGGAAAAGTAACACTCTGGAAAAATCATGTATTCTATGGGCAATTAGCAATTGATGAATTCAAGATTTCTGAAATGAAAGTCCGAAACGGATGGTGGGGTAATAAATATGCATTACAAGCAGGGTATAAAACGTTTGATATTGCTGGTGTTAAACATTTGGATTTTCAAACAGAAGTAAATTATGTGCGTCCGTTTATGTATTCACATTTTACATATTCGCAACAGTATGGTCATGCATTACAATCAATGGCGCATCCACGCGGTTCTAATTTTTATGAATCGGTGAGTTTTATCAAATATAATTATAAACGATTGTTTATAGAAGCTAAATATTTGTATTTGGTACATGGGCAAGATACGGTGGGTTCTAATTTTGGGAATAATATATTTAAGTTGTACACAACTCGTAGCCAAGAATATAATAATAAAACAGGTAAATCAGCCATAGAAAATATAGTACAATATAAAGATATTACAGTTTCGTATTTAGTTCACCCGCCAAGTAATACTACTATATCTGCCGGAATTAGTAATCGTTCTGCAATTAGTGAATTGAATTCAAAACAACAAATGATGTATTTTATAGCATTACGATCGTCATTGCAAAATTTTTATTATGATTTTTAAGTACATAATTAAAAAAAAGTAATTTTGCTTTATTATAATATTATATGTATGAATTATAGAGAACGATTGCAGCATAAAAAAAGAATAGTGATAAAAATAGGAACATCATCACTAACATTCCCAAACGGCAGATTAAATTTAACACGTATAGAACATTTAGTTACCGTATTGGCTACTCTTAAAAAACAAGGTAAAGAGGTTGTGCTTGTATCTTCGGGTTCTATTGCTGTAGGAGTTGGTAAATTAGGTCAGAAAAAACGACCTAATACAATTCCCGGTAAACAAGCTGCCGCGGCTATTGGACAGGCTGTTTTAGCTAAAATTTATCGTAAGTTTTTTGATACGTATAATATGCATGTTGGACAAGTATTGTTAACCTATGATGTTATAACAGATAAACAAAAACACATTAATGCTGAAAATACATTTGCTAAATTACTTGAATTAGGTGCCATTCCTATTGTAAATGAAAATGATACTGTGGCAACCGACGAAATTGAAATAGGCGACAATGATAGGCTTTCTGCAATGGTTGCATCTATTTGTAAAGCCGATTTATTAATAATGCTTTCTGATATTGATGGTTTTTTTGATTCAGATCCTCGCAAAAATCCACAAGCAAAGCGAATCCCAATAATTACCACAGTTGATGAAAAAATTTCGGCTAGTGCAGGTTCTGCAGGTTCAAGCTTTGGAACAGGTGGTATGTCCACCAAAATTACAGCTGTTCAAATTTGTCATGCCGATAATATAGATACGGTAATTGCAAATGCCGATGAACCAGAAATTTTATATAATATTTTGCAAGGACATGATTTGGGAACTCTTTTTGTAGCTCCTAACAATGTGTGAAGAAACTTGTGATAGTCCTTACTGTATGATTGAGCAATAAGTCAGTTTAAGAAAAATGATATATCGTATTAATCTATAATAACATTTTAAACAGTTATAATCCGACATATTAATTCAATTCTGTGAATTTTCAATTATCAGACAAAAAAATATATCAAAAATTAGGATATAGCATTGACCAAGAAGGGATACTTACTCGCTTTTTGCGCGAAGGCGACGCGTGGAAATCACACTTAGAACATACTAAACAATGGATTCGCGATGCGTATGCTTACAAAAACTATTCTTCTATAGCAATATTTGGCAGCGGTTGGCTACTCGATGTACCAATAGACGATATTATTAGCGATTTCAAACAAGTGTATTTGTTCGACATTTTACACCCTTTACAAATTACCCATAAATACAGAAAATATCCGCATGTACATTTTATAGAAGCCGATGTAACCGGAGGGGTAGCAAAAAAAATATATGAACGGATTACGGCAAAATCTCATGTTCGTAAACAGCCTTTACCACAATTAACGCAAACACAATTTTCGTATGATATACCTTTTGACCTTGTAGTATCACTCAATATAGTAAACCAGCTTGATATACTATTGCTCGAAGCTTTGGAAAAACACGAAACGGTGAGCGAGGAAGAAAAACAGGATTTTAGATATTGTATACAAAACAATCATATGCATTTGCTGGAGCAATACAACTACTGCTTGATAAGCGATTGGGAGAAAATTGTAACACATACAAAAACAGGAAAGACACACACCGAACCATTGGTATTTGTAGAACCACCTGCACACACACACCACAGCGAATGGGTTTGGAACTTTGACTCACACGGCTTGTACGAAGAAAATAGTAAGATAGATTTTAGAGTGCGAGCGTTTCGATTATAACGTATATACATGCCTATTACTGTATTTTAATATTTTTACTTCACCACTCGCACTACTTGCCTACCCTCAGCACCTACAACTGTATGTATTCAAAACAATTTGAACTTTTATAGTTAAAAAAAGAAACAACTTTCATTTCAACCTCGTTCAAATGTTACCAAAATGTTAAGAAAACACAATAAATATACATTTCTCTTTGTTTTGTTGTTTTTTTTGTATAATTCTGCATTTTAAACTATTCGAGGAATAATTATGACTTTTGATTATGTAAATCGCGACATAAGTTGGCTGTACTTTAATTATCGTGTGTTGGAAGAAGCTAAAAACAAAGAGCTTCCACTGTACGAACGGCTCAAATTTTTAGCAATTTACTCCAACAACCTCGATGAGTTTTATCGCGTTCGGGTAAGTTACTATCGCCGATTGCTTCGCGATTTTTCCGAAGATCATCCGAAGATAAAAAAAGTACAACCGCATGCAGTTATAGAACAAATAAATACGTTAGTGAGTGGGTTTCAAAACGAATTAATGGATTTATTTCACAATGAAATTACTCAGGAATTAGAAAAAAATCAAATTCGACTCATTCAACCCGAAACTTCGCTTACCGAATCTCAGATTCAGTATATTCATCAAGTATTTAATGCCGATATTCTCCCCTATCTTCAACCGGTAATTTTGATAAAAGGAAGAATAAAACCCTTTTTACGTACCGGACAGATATACATTGTTCTTCGCATGTTTCCTAAAAAATTAGGAAAACTGAGTATCTCAAAAAAATTGCGTCGCCCTGTGTATGGCTTACTTAAATTGCCTACCGATCACGATATAGCTCGCTTTATAGAATTACCCAAAGACGAACAAGGCAATCATTGCATTATGTTTTTAGAAGATATAATGATGCGGTTTTTCAATGCTATTTATCCCGGATATGACATCAGTTCTTGGTATAGTGTAAAAATGACTCGCGATGCCGATTTAGACTTCGAAGAGCATGATTACGAAGAACTTATCGATATTATTTCCACAATTTCGTCGACACGACAATTGGGGCGACCTAACCGCTTTCAATACGATTATTCGATGCCGCAATCGGTATTGCAGTATGTGGCAAAAACATTTGAATTGCACAACGAAGATTTGGTAAAAGCAGGGAAATATCACAATTTTAGAGATTTATTTCGGTTCCCGAACCCCAAATCTCCCGAATTGGAATACCCTCGATTTACCCCATTGCTTCACCCCAAATTACAAGAAGTACGGTCAATTATTCGGCATATAGAATCAAACGAATTTATTCTTCATTTCCCATATCAGTCGTTCAATTATTTTTTACACTATTTACAAGAAGCTGCCCACGACGAATCGGTGGTTGAAATAAAATCGACACAATATCGCGTAGCATACAATTCTGCGGTGGTAAAGTCGTTGATTCAAGCGGCTCAAAATGGCAAAAAAGTTACGGTGTTTGTAGAACTCAAAGCACGATTTGACGAAGAAAATAATCTGCGATTTGCAAAAGAAATGAAACGTGCCGGTATCAATATTATTTATAGTATTCCGGGGCTAAAAGTACATGCAAAAGTAGCATTGGTTACACGCATCACATCAAAAGGCAAAAAGCAATTAAGTTGTTTTATAGGCACCGGAAATTTCAATGAAAACACGGCTACTGTATATTGCGACCATGGGTATTTTACAGGCCGCCCCGAAATTACAAGCGAAATAGAAGCATTGTTTCAGATACTTGAGAAAAAAATTACCAGCTATCCGTTCGCTCATATTTTGGTACCAAACTTCAATATGATAGATACCTATACCAACCTAATAGAGCACGAAATTTCTCAAGCAAACAAAGGAAAGAAAGCTCATATCATTATAAAAATGAATGCCTTAGAAGATCCTTATATGATAGACCAACTGTATAAAGCAAGTATTGCAGGTGTACGTATAGATTTAATAATTCGCGGTGCGTGTTGCTTGAAACCCAACCAACCATATAGCAAAAATATTCGTGTAATGCGTATAGTCGATAGGTTTTTGGAACACGACCGAGTATTTTATTTTCACAATGGAGGCAAAAAAACGGTATATTTAGGTTCGGCAGATTGGATGCGTCGTAATCTATATCGCCGAATAGAATGTGTGTATCCGGTGTATGATGAACATATTAAAGAAGAAATTATAGATATATTGCAGATACAATTAAAAGATACGGTAAAAGCAACGTATTTAGACGAGAATACGCAAAATATACGTATTCCCGATTCACCACACGCAGTTCGTTCACAAGAAGCTATTTATGAGTATTTGAAAAAAAAATACAAAATGAAACCTACTGCAGAGTAAGGCCTAATAGAATCGCATTATTAGTTTGTTTACTGATTTGTCTTGTCTCCATAAATTATAGCACGAAGACACCTATCACAAAACCATTACTTTTTCTTTTTAAAATATTATAAAAAATTATTTCATCTTACTTTTTCTACAGCAAAAAAGTAAGCAAAAGTGCCGCCATGCAACACATAATCTAAAAATATATTCGTTAATGCTGTTTTAGCAAAATGCCCCTGCATATTCAGTGTTAATCTATAAAACATAGTATAGGGCATGCTGCTAAAACTACACATTAACTTCATTATTTTTAACGATTACTTAGTTGAATGGCATGAGCAAACTCCAAAGACCGCAATTTTTTGTTTTTCTTTTTTTATTTTGCAATGAACTTTGGGATATCTTCAAAGGCTACGAGCTTGCGTGCGTGGGCGGATAGCTCAAAACTTAGAAACATTCAGAAAGTTGCTTTAGTCATGTGGTTTCTATATGTTTCTTAATTTTGAGCTAGAGCGGGAGGATGCATTCTTGTAGCCTAGACTTTTTGGTTCTTTTGGGGCAATGCCAAAAGAACAAGAAGAATTAAAAATAAAGTATGTATTTTAATACAAAAAAAATTGAATTTAGTAACTTTACCAGACTAAAATGAACACGTCAAAAAGCTGCAGGTTCACAAGAAGCTATTTATGAGTATCTTAAGAAAAAATACAAAATGAAACCTACTGCAGAGTAAGGCTCATTTGTTTTTCTTCCATCATTTTACGCATATTTATAATTGCATATCGCATTCTGCCCAAGGCTGTATTTATACTTACTTCGGTATGTTCTGCAATTTCTTTGAAACTCATATCCAAATACAACCGCATTATTACTATGTTTTTTTGCTCTTCGGGCAATTGCTGGATAAGTTTTTTTACATCTTTACTTATTTGTTCGCGAGCCCAGGTAATATCAACAGTTTCTTGCGAATACTTCATATTATTGAATAAATCATACTCGCCTTGTTCGTTCGATACTTCTTTGTAATTTTTTTCTCGGCGAAAATGGTCTATCACCAAATTGTGAGCAATTCGCATAACCCAGGCAATAAATTTACCGTCGTCGTGGTAACTTCCTTGACGAAGCGAACGAATAACTTTTACAAATGTGTCTTGAAATAAATCTTCGGCAAGCGTAGCATCTTTTACCAAATGTTTAATATACCCGTAGATTTTTCGTTTGTGACGTTCAAGCAATGTATCCATTGCTTTGTGATTGCCTTGCATGAATTCGTGTACCAATTCTTGGTCAGAAACATATCTTTTCATTATAACCTCCTTAATTTTAATTGTTATTGAAAAGTATATGTTCTATCTATAGGCAATAATTTTTTTAGTGTTTTACAAATTTTATGCTAAAATAGTTTGAAAATTTTATAAAATCAAATTTTTGAAGAAATATTTTTTTATTTGCTTCGGTACAACTTTAAAAACTTATTGACTCTATTATGTGTAAACAATCACTTTTTTTCTCATTTTTGTAAAAAATAACAGTAATGGGCGAACAAAGAATAACGCAAACAAAACATATTGAAATTCAGGGAGCTTCGGTACATAATCTAAAACATGTATCACTCAAAATTCAACGCAATAGTTTTGTGGTAATTACAGGCTTATCGGGTTCCGGAAAATCGTCACTTGCGTTTGATACAATATATGCCGAGGGGCAACGCCGCTATGTTGAAAGTCTTTCGGCATATGCTCGCCAATTTTTAGGAAAAATTCATAAACCCGAAGTTGATTACATTACAGGAATTCCACCCGCTATAGCTATAGAGCAAAAGGTAAATACCGCAAATCCTCGTTCTACAGTAGGAACCAGTACCGAAATTTATGATTACATTAAATTATTGTATGCTCGTATAGGCAAAACATATTCTCCTGTTTCCGGTGTTGAAGTTAAGCGTCATTCTGTACAAGATGTGGTAGATTTTATAGTATCAAAACCTAACCATAAAATATATATTACTTCACCGGTAGAATGCGAAAAATCTGAATTACAAAAAAAACTTGAATTGTTTTTACAACAAGGGTTTAGTCGAATACTGTGTACACAATCAATAGTTCGTATTGAGGAATTTGTACAGAAAAAAAGTAATTGTACTCCGCAAGATATTTGTTTACTCATAGACCGTATAGTGAGCGATGATTCACAATTGTCGCGCATGGCAGATTCTATTCAAACTGCTTTTTTCGAAGGCAATGGTACTTGCATTGTATGGGTCGAAGAAGATAATGCCATGCAATCGTATTCATTTTCTAACACATTTGAAGCCGACGGAATTGTATTTGAACCACCAACGGTTCACACTTTCAGTTTCAATAGCCCCTTGGGAGCTTGCCCAACATGTGAGGGATTTGGTAAAGTTATGGGAATTGACCCCAATTTGGTTATACCAAACAAAAGTCTTTCCATATGGGACGATGCCGTAGTATGTTGGAAAGGAGACAAAATGAGTGAATGGAAAGACGAATTGGTTATGAATGCCGAAAAATTCAATTTCCCCATACATAAACCATATAGTGAGTTAAGCAAAGAGCAACAAAAATTGGTATGGACAGGCAATCAATATTTTGGAGGCATTAATGCTTTTTTCAAAATGGTAGAAGAAAATTTGTACAAAATTCAATACCGAGTAATGCTTTCGCGATATAGAGGTAAAACTATTTGTCCTACATGCAACGGCAGTCGATTAAAACCCGAAGCTTCATATATTCGCATTCAAAATACCCCAATTACCGAATTAGTTGATTTGTCGATACGTGATTTACGCACATTTTTCGACAAACTTACGCTCAATGAACACGAACAAACAATAGCAAAACGAATACTTATTGAAATTCGTACCCGATTAGAATTCCTTGAAAATGTTGGTTTAGGCTATCTTACCCTAAACCGATTATCGAATACTTTATCGGGTGGTGAATCGCAACGCATAAACTTAGCAACATCACTTGGTAGTAGTTTAGTTGGGTCGCTCTATATTTTAGACGAACCCAGTATAGGTTTGCATCCACGCGATACTCATTTATTGATTCAGGTTTTACTTAAACTACAACAAATAGGAAATACCGTGCTTGTGGTAGAACACGACGAAGAAATAATGCGTGCTGCACATCACATCATCGATATTGGTCCGGGAGCCGGAAGCAATGGTGGCGAAGTTGTATTTGAAGGAAGTATTGACGAATTAATTCATTCTACCAATTCGCTTACTGCCGATTATTTGACCGGTAGAAAACAAATTGTTGTACCACAAAAACGCAAAGCATGGAAACATGCAATTACTGTACAAGGAGCCCGCGAAAATAATTTAAAAAATATAACCGTACATTTTCCTATAGGAGTATTTACTGCCGTAACGGGCGTAAGTGGTTCGGGCAAATCATCGCTAGTAAACAAAATACTATACCCCGCCGTGCAACGAGCTATAGGAGAACATGGTATACAAATGGGCGAATGCGATGGAATTACTGGAGTACAAGGTCACATATTTTCGGTAGAATTTGTTGATCAAAATCCAATTGGTCGCTCTACTCGTTCCAATCCGGTAACTTATTCTAAAGCATTTGATGATATCAGAAAATTGTTTGCAGACCAAAAAGCTTCGCAGCTTATGGGCTTCAAGCCATCACACTTTTCATTCAATACCGAAGGTGGAAGATGCGATGAATGCCAAGGTGAAGGTATCATAAAAGTAGAAATGCAATTTATGGCCGATTTGGAATTGGTATGCGAAGAATGCAATGGCAAACGATTCAAAGACGAAGTATTAGAAGTACAATATCGTAAAAAATCAATTTACGATATATTAGAAATGACAGTAGACGAAGCTATTCAGTTTTTTGGAGAAGAAAAAAATATTACAACACTAAAAATTGTAGAAAAATTACTTCCACTCCAAAGCGTTGGCTTAGGATATGTAAAACTTGGTCAATCGTCGAGTACACTAAGTGGAGGCGAATCGCAACGTATAAAATTAGCATCGTTTATTGGCAAAGAATCCAAAGAACAACCCTGTTTATTTATATTCGATGAACCAACTACCGGCTTGCATTTTTACGATATTCAAAAACTATTGACTTCATTTGAAAAATTAATTCAAAAGGGGCATACGATTATAGTTATAGAACATAATCTTGATGTCATAAAATGTGCCGACTGGATTATAGACATTGGTCCCGAAAGCGGTGAACATGGAGGAAATATTGTATTTGAGGGAACCCCTGAGCAAATTATTACATGTAAGGAATCATACACAGGAACATTTTTGAAAGAAAAGTTAAGATAAATGCCGATTACCTATATATCTGAAACTGTAATTGGAAGATATTCATATATATCACTGTATTGATTTAGGTGTTAATACATTAAATATATATCTGTGAAAATCTGCGTAATCTGTAGTGAAAACATGACTTACAAGTTGCAATTTTAAAAATATACAAGTTGCTTTAAATCAGAATTTTATGAATTGTTAAATTTTATTAACGCAAAAATATTGCATTAAGATAATAAAAAACCTCTCAAAAATTTTGTATTTCACGAAAAAAACTTGTAATTTTCAACATAATTTGGCGATAATAGGATTGTTTCTTAATTTTTTGAGAGTATTGTGAAATTCATGATTCAATCTTTAATCGGCAACTATATGAATAGATAGAATAAGAACAATTTAAACCTTTGCTTATGGTTACAGTATATACGCTCCGTTGTTTTCAGTTTGCAAAAAAATGTATTGTAATTCCTCTGTTATTTATTAGTTATAGTATATTTGCTCAAGCACCGGTTGCAAATTTTACAGCATCTGCAACATCGGGTTGTGGAGTTACTGTTATAATTTTTGAAGACTTATCAACTAATAATCCTACAAGTCTTACATGGAATTTTGGTATAGGGGGTAATCAAACTCCCGAATTACGAGCCGACAGAAAATATTCATTTATATATTCTACACCGGGAACATATACGGTACGACTTACTGCAACAAATGCATCGGGTAGTAACACAATGGAAAAAACAGCATATATTCGAATTTATGCAAATCCTACAGCTAATTTTACAATATCACAAACAGCACAATGTCAAGGCGATTTACTTCAATTTAATGATGCGTCAACTTCTGATGTTCCTATAACAAACTGGGCTTGGAATTTTGGAGATGGAAATGTATCAGCTTTGCAAAACCCAACTCACACCTATGCAAATATTGGAACTTATGCTGTATTTCTTTCAATAACCAATGCCAATGGATGTACCGCTTTCTACAACAATGCAACAGCAGTAAATATTTCTACGAAACCTACTGCTTCATTTTCGGCATCTAGTATCGAAGGCTGTACAGCACCGTTTACCACAACATTCAATAGTGGAGCTTCTACAGGACCTATTACAAGTTATTTATGGAATTTTGGTGACGGACAAACATCTACCGAAGCAAATCCAACACATACATACACATCTACAGGAAATTACAGTGTAAGTTTACGTGTCAGAACAGCATCTAATTGTGAACATATACTTACGCAAACCGATCTTATAAAAGTAGGCACATTTACAGCCGGTATTCAAATAGCAGATAATACCGTATGTAGAGGAACTGCAGCTCAATTTTCCGATGTATCATCGGCAGGTGTTGTATCGCGAACATGGGATTTTGGCGATGGTTCGCCCACATCAAATCTTCCAAATCCAACACATGTATATACCACAGCAGGCACATATACTGTATCTATAACATCGCAAAATAGCGCTGGTTGTACCGACACAAAAACACAAGATATTACAATATATGATTTGCCTACACCTACATTTACCGAAAGTGCTACAACTTCGTGTACAGTTCCTTTCACAGTAAATTTCACAAACACTACGGCAAATACTGCTTCGGCAGCATGGAATTTTGGTGATGGAGGAACATCAACGCAAATAAATCCCACATATACGTATAATGCTTTAGGAACCTATAATGTTACTTTGCAGGTAACTGATAATAATGGATGTATAAACACAGCAACATTTCCTAACCATATTCGCATACGAGTACCTCAAGTTGATTTTGCTTCGAACACATTAGGCGGTTGTGCTCCTCTACCGGTAACGTTTACTGATTTAAGTACGTCTAATAATCCTATAACAAATTGGGATTGGCAAATTCAACGAGAAGATGGAACAATTACTCTTACCTCTACTATTAAAAATCCTGTAATAACATTAACAGATACAGGTTCATATAATGTTCGGCTTACAGTAACCGATAATGCAGGGTGTACAAATACACTAACTCGTAATGATTATGTTGGTGCGGGAATGACACCAACATCAGATTTTCAAACAATTCCAACAACCGTGTGTTTTAATACACCAATGGATTTTGAAGATTTAGCTGAGTCATGGTGTAATAATTGGATTTGGGATTTTGGTGATGGAACAACACAAACCGGTAAAAACCCAACGTATGTATATGCTGATACTGGAACATATACAGTATCTCTGAGGGCAGAACATTATCATTGTCCTGATATTGCTGTAAAAACTGATTATGTAACTATCTTACCGCCTATTGCACGATATACGATTAATCCCTCTGTACTTTGTGCATTTCCAGATACAATTCAATTTACTGACGCATCAGTACTTGCCGATGAATATTATTGGGATTTTGGCGATGGAATGAAACTTTCTATAATAGGGAACACATGGACATGGAGTAATGGTGTTGATCCCGACAAGATTGAAACAATTGTTGGGAATAAAAGTCCAAAATATGAATACACAGCAGCAGGAAATTATACAAGTAAATTACGAGTGGTAAATACAACTTATTCGTGCGAAGATTCTATTGAAGTGGCATTTGTTGCATCTGATGTAGTGCCACAATTTACTCAGAACAAAAATCAAAGTTGCCAACACACCGGTGTTAGTTTTACCGATATTTCTACAACAGATATTGGGTCAATAAGTGCATGGGAGTGGGATTTTGGTGATGGAACACCTTATGGTACTACAGCAACACCTACACATATTTATACTACATCAGGAAATTTTGATGTTCGTCTTGTTGCTTTTGATTCTAACGGTTGTAGTGATACCATAACCAAAGTTGCTAATGTTGTTATTTATCAGGTACCATCGGTGCAATTTACTGCCAATAAAATTACCGGATGTGCTCCTTTATCGGTTGATTTTACCGATAATTCTACAGCAACTTTACCTGATTCTGTAGTTAGATGGAATTGGAATTTTGGAGATGGAAACACCTTAGTAATTCAAGAAAATGTTGATAATACATATACATGGACGTATAATGGTAACGTAATACAAACAAATGCCGTAAGTAAAAATCCAACTCATGTTTTTACTACACGTGGTACATATACAACAGTATTGACTATTACTGATTCGCGAGGTTGTGATAGTACAAAAACTATTACAATAACACCAACTAAGCCATATCCAAGTTTTACAGTTGCTCCTACCACCTGTCATAACAATGCGGTAGTGTTTACAAATACTTCTACAGGACAAACTATTAACGAATGGAATTTTGGTGACGCAACGCCATTGAGCAATGCATTAAGCCCGTCACATAATTATGTGGTAAACAACGATCAAATCTTTACTGTTAGTCTGCGAGTGATAGATGCAAATACTTGTGATAGTACACTATCAACTACAATTACAATAAAACATCCAGTAGCTAATTTCTCAACGACTGATTTGATAATTCCTTGTTGGAGTACGGGTTCAGCAACTATGACTAATTCTTCGAGTTCGGCTTTAGGTTCTATCGTTTCGTATAGTTGGTTGTTCGAAGATTTATATAACCCATTTTCGAATACCAGTACCGAAGAAGAACCTGTATATCAATATCGTGGCCCGGGAATAAATGATGTAAGACTTACTGTAACCGATGATTTTGGTTGTACCGATGTACTTTTACGTACCGACTATATTGAAGTAGGTGGACCGCAAGGAACGTATACATTTACACCAATAGAGTCGTGTGCTCCGTCTACTATTACATTTACAGCCAATGCAGTAAATACTACTAAATACAATTGGTTTTATGGTAATACCAACCAAACAGAAGACTCACCTCTGTCTGAAATAGAATATACCTATACTACCGGAAATATTTATACTACAGCTTTGGTATTAGAAGATGATAATGGTTGTACGTCGCAAACAATTACAGCTCCTAATAATGTTACCGTGTATCAAGTAATACCCGATTTTGAATCAGATATTACTATTTCGTGTCAAGATACTACAATACAATTTACCGATTTATCGGAGTCGTTATTTACTATCACTAATTGGTCGTGGGATTTGGGCAATGGCACAACGTCAATAGAGCAAAATCCTGCAGCAGATTATACCACAGGCATATATACTGTAAGTTTAACAGCTACTGCAGGTGGATGTGATTTTACGGAAACTAAAAATCAATATATAGGAGTGTATCAAATGCCAAAAGCATCGTTTACTGTATCAAAAAATCCGGCACGAATGCTTGAAACATTACGTTTTATAAATACAAGTGATTCTACATCAATGCCTATTACATGGCATTGGGATATGGGTGATGGACGAGAACTTTCAACTACTCATGTTACACGTAGATATGATTTTTCGGGAACTTATCCAATTATTCTTACAGCTGCTACGCATCCACAATGTATGGATACAGCAACAGTTGATTTAGTTATAACAAATGAAGTATTTATTCCTAATGCATTTTCGCCTAATAAAGACGGTATAAATGATGTTTATTTAGAAGGCATGAATTTGCCAACCATTATAGTAAATAGATGGGGACAAACATTGTATGAAGGTTCTACAGGGTGGGATGGTACATATGAAGGAAAAGAAATGACTTCGGGTACGTATTTTTATATAATTACACTACCAAATGGAAATACACATAAAGGTCCGGTTACATTAATTCGATAGAAATATATGAATATGAGCACTATATTACAAAGATTAATAATTAGTATATGCATAGTATGTTGTAGTATGCATTT
>JAJUFK010000203.1 GCA_029266015.1 Bacteroidota bacterium | reverse complement strand
TATACAATAAATGTAAAGAAAAAGGAGCAAAAGAAATTTATATAGCAGCATTAGTATTTAAACCAAACGCATATAAAGGGAAGGCAGCAATTCAATTTACCGGATTTACTATTCCTAATAATTTTGTAGTAGGATATGGAATGGATTATAATGGAATTGGCAGAAATTTGAAGGAAATATATGTATTACAGACACATTAAATTATAAAACATGCTAAATATTGTATTATTCGGACCCCCGGGAGCAGGAAAAGGAACGCAGTCCGATTTAATTGTAGAAAAATTTAAATTAATTCACATTTCAACCGGAGATTTGTTACGTGCAGAAATTTCAAAACAAACTAATTTAGGTAAGCAAGCTCAGGACATTATAAACAAAGGATTACTAATGCCTGATTCTATTATGATTGATATGATTCAAAATAAAATTACAGAACATATCGGCTGCAAAGGTTTTATTTTTGATGGATTTCCGCGCACTACTGTTCAAGCAGAAGCACTTGATTCATTGTTGAGACAGAACAACATGGAGATTTCAACAATGATTTCGCTTGAAGTAGATACCCCAATAATAGTAGAACGCATATTAAAACGCGGTGCTATTTCAGGCCGTTCCGATGACAAAAATGAAACAATAATATTACAACGCATTTCAGAATATAATCACAAAACAGCTCCGGTAAAAGAATTTTACAAAAAATGCAACAAACTTACCGAAATACAAGGAGTAGGTACAATTCAAGAGATTTTTAGTAAAATTGAAAAAGTTTGCAGTACTTTTGTATAAAAAATACTTACATACATGTCATCATCAAATTTTGTAGATTATATTAAAATATTTTTCCGTTCAGGTAATGGAGGAAACGGTTCGGCACATTTACACAGAGATAAACTGACAGCTAAAGGTGGCCCTGATGGAGGTGATGGTGGCAGAGGTGGTCATATAATTTTACGAGGGAATGAAAATGTATGGACTCTGTTAGCATTACGTTACCAAAAACACATATTTGCCGGACATGGTGGTGATGGTGGTAGTTCCGGAAAAACAGGTGCCTACGGTGAAGACATATACGTAGATGTTCCTTTAGGCACTATAGCCCGTAATGCAGAAACAAATGAATTTTTATTTGAAATAACGGCTCATGGCGAAGAAAAAATTTTACTTCAAGGAGGACGTGGCGGACAAGGCAACATGCATTTTAAATCGGCAACTAATCAAACTCCGCGATTTGCACAACCTGGCGAAAGTGGTATAGAAGGTTGGTATGCTTTAGAACTTAAAGTACTTGCCGATGTAGGCCTTGTTGGGTTTCCTAATGCCGGTAAATCTACACTACTAAGCGTTGTTTCTGCAGCTAAACCAAAAATTGCTGATTATCCATTTACCACATTAGTTCCAAATTTAGGTATTGTTTCATACAGAAACAATGCATCGTTTGTAATGGCAGACATACCGGGAATAATAGAAGGCGCCCATGAAGGCAAAGGTTTAGGTCTTCGATTTTTACGTCATATTGAACGCAATTCTGTATTACTATTTATGATACCGGCCGATTCAAAAAGTATTACATTGGAATATAATATTTTATTAAATGAAGTAACAATGTATAATCCGGAATTGCTTGACAAACCGAGATTATTGGCTATAACTAAATGCGATATGATTGACGAAGAATTACAGCGTATGTTACAAGCAGAACTACCTCCTATTGATTATGTATTTATATCTTCGGTATCGCAATATAATATTTCTCTTTTAAAAGATAAAATTTGGAACCTATTACATAGCATATGATAGAATGGTTAGAACATATTGATCAACAATTATTTTTATTTTTAAATGGGTTACATTCTCCATTTTTCGATCCTATAATGTATTATGCATCAAAGTTTTATATTTCTTTACCATTGTATGCATATATTATTATTACACTGTATAGAACTAAATCAATAAAACAAGCAACACTCATATTTACACTTATGATACTATGTGTTGCTTTAGCCGATATAATTTCTGTTGCGTGGTTTAAAGAAGTTTTTTTACGGTACCGTCCATCACACAACTTAGAATTACAACCATATATTCATTTTGTAAAACATTATAAAGGAGGCACATATGGATTTGTATCATCACATGCTGCCAATACATTTGCATTTGCCACGTTTGCTGCATTCATTTTGAAAAACAAAACTATTACAACAATACTATTTGTATGGGCAGGCATAGTTACATACAGCAGAATATATTTGGGTGTACACTACCCTGCCGATGTTACATGTGGCGCATTGGTAGGTGCATTTATTTCGATTATTATGTATATAATATATTCTAAACTAAAATTCAAATTGGAATCTAAAGTATAAACCTCCGGTTCTTACATCGGGGTGGTCAAGATAATTTAACCGCCAAATGTATTCTATTCGAATAACCTTTAAAAAATTTGTTACGCCAATACCTGCTTCCATATAAGGAGCTTTTAATTCATATGTATTTGCAGGTAAACTAAAGATAGAAGCATGATTTTGAGATAATTGTCCCCAACATGCTTTAAAGGTTAACAATTCGCGTAGGTTTAATTTATTAATGAGCCATATTTTATTAAAGAAAAAGCCATTCATACCATATTCTGCATATACATTTACAAATCTGTCACTTGCAAATTCCAAATACTTCATATGATTAAAATAATATTCCCCACTCCCACCTGTTTCATTTCCTCTATGAAATTCTAACATTGGAAAAGGAACCGGTTTAGTTGTAATACCCGATTCAACAACATAACGCATTCTACCAATACCTATTAAAATATCTTGACGAGTTACAAAACGCATTTGTGTAAACCACCCTTGTGTATAAGGAAGTATATATTTTCCTTGTACTATATTAAAATGAAAAATAGGATATCGTGAATCAATATAGATTTTACGAAAATGATTGTTTGAAATCTCTTCTTTGAATGAAACACGAATATTAGTTCCAAATTCATGCACACCAAACGATTGTAATTGAGTTACGATGTCAAAATTATAATACGGTGGGTTATAATGTTGTGAAAAACTATACGATGGTTTTATAATTATATTAGGGGTAAGTTGTTGTTCATAGGCAAGTATTCCTTTTTTTACAAAATATACCGCTTTATTTGGTGTGCGAGTAAGTAGAGCTGTTAATAAATTATCATCGGATTGAACCAATACATTTTCACGAACGAAATCAAGATTTTGTTTATAATCGCCAATTCTATATATATTCTGATCATATGATGCATGTATTGCTCCAAAAAAACGAGTTGGCATTTTAATAGAATACTTTGCTCCATATTTAAACTTTCTATCGCGAGTACCATATCCAATATACCCACCTATAAGCATATTTTTACTGAATTTTGGTGATGTGCGAGCAGCTAAATTTATTCGAATATTTTCTATTTCATTTGCTTGAATATAGTAGAGATAAGGACCTAAATCGAACATACCAATTTGATAATACCCATACAAAAACATATCGAGCATTTTGTTTGTTGCTTTTATGGTAGGAATTTCATTAGTAACTTCAATAGCTTGACGAGTAATAATATCTAAACTGGTAAGTGTATCGGGGCGCAATTGGTGAAGCAATGTAGTATCTTGCTGAACTTGTCTTCGTGCCAAATTGAATCGAGGAGGTAATGTTCTGTTTTTTAAATAATCATTCACTTGTGCACTATCTGTAATAAACGTAGTAGATTTAATTGCAAAAATTGGTGTATTGAGCAAATTATTAGTAGTATCCTGCGATAATTGTGGAGTAAATTCCACTTGCATTTTATGTTGTTTATAAAACCATGAACCATCAGGAAGTTTTTGTAATTTCTCATATAAACGAATACTTTTTACATAATTAAGGTTTGCCGACTGTTGCAATGTAGCGTCTATTTCAGCCAAAACTCCCGTATTTTTTTCAATTATCATATGTCCATAGAATGCTAAATCTTGCGGATTTCGTGGTCTAAATCGTATTCGATAATACAAACTGCCATCTTGTTCTAATGAATCGAGCAATAAATATTTGTAATATACCTGAGCTTGAGTTGATATTGGACTTATAAAATCTTTCATTAAAAACCGAAGATTTCCATAAAACGTCATATCGGTATTTAAGCTATTAATATATTTAGTTGTTATATCACTGTTTATAAAACTACTTCCATATTGGTTCTGAACAATTTCTGTAACTTCGGGATATGCATTTTCTCTTCGTTTTTCATACGTCAATCGTTCTGAAAAATACAATGGAACACTCCAACTTTCATCATAATCATTAATTTTAATAAGAATTTCAGGATGCTTTTGAACGAATTTTGATTTATACAAACTACTATCTAAATTACTAATACTCAGATTTAATTTATTATATTCAATAAAATCAATATTTTTAATAGTTCCCGGTCTATTATTACGTCTATTATCTATGGCTGTTTTAACAATTGGAATTGCAGGATTTTTACCCGGTTTTATTACCAACACATCAAGTTGATATGCTGCCTGTACCATTTTTATAAGTAATGTATCTTTTGGGATATTTTTTCCTAATATCATAAAATCTTTATATCCTATAGCCGTAACCATTACTGTATCGGTAGGTTTTCTAACATCAAGCACAAACGTTCCGTCAAGTTGCGATATACATCCTATTTGAGTATTTGGTATCCAAATGTTTGCAAATCCAATTGGTTCTTTTGTATCAATATCAATAATTTTTCCTTTGACCACCATAGGAGTTAGTGCTACTATAAGCCGAGTGACTACAAAAAAACTTAATAATAGT
>JAJUFK010000289.1 GCA_029266015.1 Bacteroidota bacterium | reverse complement strand
GTACATCCGTTTACAGTAGCAGTAACACTGTAAGTACCACTCATAGCAGTAGTAGCATTAGTTCGTGAAGGGTTTTGTGTAGTATTTGTAAAAGAAGCAGGACCAGACCATGCATATGTAGCACCGGTAATATTACTTGCAGTTAAATTAAGTGTAGCACCTGCACAAATAGGACTGTTAGAACCTGCAGTAGGAGCAGCAGGAATAGCGTTCACAGTAACAGCTACGGTACCTGCAGTAGAAGTACATCCGTTTACAGTAGCAGTAACACTGTAAGTACCACTCATAGCAGTAGTAGCATTAGTTCGTGAAGGGTTTTGTGTAGTATTTGTAAAAGAAGCTGGGCCAGACCATGCATATGTAGCACCGGTAATATTACTTGCAGTTAAATTAAGTGTAGCACCTGCGCAAATAGGACTATTAGATCCAGCTGTAGGAGCAGCAGGTGTAGCTTTTATTGTAACAACTATTGCAGCACGAGGACTCTCGCATGTAGTTGTTTGCGAAACGTAATATGTTGTAGAACCTACCGTAGCTGTGTTTGGTGTAGGAGCAACAGTGCTTGCTGTTCCACCGGTTGCTACTGTGTACCATTTTAAATTTGTACCTGTTGCTGTAAGAGCAGTTGCTGTAGCACCTTGACAGTATTCAATTGGTGTAGTAACAGTAGGAGCAAGAACGGTACAAGCTTGTTCACTAAATGTTATTGTATATGTTGTTTTAGTACCATCTTCTGCAGTTACAACTATTGTTGTAATATTTCCTGTAGTAAAATTAGTCGCAGGTGTTACCATTACGGTAGCTCTTGAATCAGCAACTGTAGCAGTATAAGCAGCTAACGCAGGTAATGAACTTCCTGCAGGTAATGAAACTGTATATGCAGTAGTAGAGGCACTAAATGCAGGTGTTAAAGTAATTCCTGTAACACTTAACGAAGCCAATTTACTATCGGTATTTGGCTTACCTATTATATAATCTAAAACTTCTCCCCCAGGAGTAGCTTTTAATGTACCTTTTACTGTACGATTTACTTCTGCTGATGCTGAATTATCCCAAACTCTAAATTCAATGAGTTCTTGAGAATTTGTAATACTAGGATCATTTGAAGGAAATCCATCAAATAAGTCACCACCATGAATCACTGATGATACATATAATTTACCATTATATGTAAAAATTTGAGCAATCATTCTGCATTCTCCATTTACAAATGCACCAATATAGTCACCTGCTTCAACTGTAACAGGAAAACCAGCATCATATGCATTTATTTGAACCTCACCTACAAATGCTGTAGTATTAGTATAATCTACACGTGTCCATGTAGGAGGACCCGCAAATACAGATGTAAACCCTACTATGCAGATAACTGCAAAAGCAACTTTCATGAATGTACCGATAGTTTTCATAAATATGTATTTTAAATTATTTTACGTTTCTTTTGAATTTATAAAAATAGAGAAAAAATCTCAATTACAAAAATAAGTATATATATTTATTATTATAGTATAAAATTCGTGCAAAATAAGGGTAAATTTGTTGCATGTATATTAAATTTTAATATGTAAAGTAGTGATATTGTGTACTTTAAACAAATAACATCTTATTGTTTCAAATACAATTATTAGACAGTTTATTGCAAGTAATCCCTATTATGATATGAGTTAAAAAAAAAGACTCTTATAATTTTTATAAGAGTCTTTTTTTATTACTTTTTATTTGTTAATATTTTGGAGAGTTCGACATCGAGAGTTGTGTTGCTATTTTTTTCGGAATCCCATCCTCTAATTCCAAAAAGCCCTTTGTAGTCCCATGCAGAATAGGGAATATTATATTTTTCGAAAACTGATACTATATCTTTATAATATTGCAATCTATCATTTCTTTTTGTGTAAGGTAATGCACCAAATTCGCCACAATATAATTGTAATTTTAATTTACGAGCTTTTTCTATAGCAGGCATAAATATTTTCTCAAAACGTTCAGGTCCATATAATTCTAAAGCATCATCAAAAGCATGTTCTCCTTCGTTTTTTGCTAAATGTTTATTACGTTCATATACTTCTTTTGTAATAATTCGTCCCGGATATTGTACCGAATCATTAAACTCTTTATATGCTGTCCAATTTGCCTTATAATGTGTAAAAAGTAATGGATCGTAGTTATGAAAACTTAAAATAATATTTTTATCGTTTGCAGGTACTTTTAAATCTGGAAAAGTCTTTGTTATTTGCCACATGTTAGACCCAACAATAATAACTCTTTCCGGTTCTTTTGCTCTAATTGTTTTAATACCGCCTTCAATTAATTTATTCCAGTCATCTGGGTTTTCAGCAACGGCTTCATTTAATAATTCATATGCTAACATAGATTCAGGATATCGCTTCAAAGAATCTGATAATGTAATCCATAGAGAATAAAATTTTTGCTGTTCTTTTTCGTCTGTAAATAATGTGTTGTTGTGACCTTCGTTAATTGCATTAAAGTAAAAACTTCTTATAATATGTAGATCAACAATTACTTTCATATCATATTCCATACACCATTCTATTGCTTTTCGCAAATAGCTGAATGATTCTGCAATAGGTTTTCCTGTATCGTCCCACATTTCTTTTTCATCTATAGGTAAACGAATATGATCAAATCCTAAACTGTCAAGTAATCGTATGTCGTCTTTTGTAAAAAACACATCTCGTTTTGAAAAACCATATACTTGTGACAACCAATGACTTATATTTATACCTCTATGAATTACAAATCCTGAAGGATTTATAATATCTGTTGATTGTTCATTTTTAGTTGATTTATCATTAGAGTTGCAAGAAAACAGCATAATGACGCTGATAAAAAAAATACATTTTTGTAACATAATTCCCCCTTTTTAATTTTTGAGCATTAAACGAATGCAAATTATAATTATTATTTTTTCTACGTTTTTTCTGTATAAATCCAAGCATTTTTAAATTCATCTTTTTGTTTTATTGACCGCAAGGCATGTAAAGTTAATTCTTTATTGCTGTTTTTTTCAATAAACACCCGAATTTTTCCATCTTTTATTAAAATACCTGCTTGAGTATACTGTGCTTTAATTGTATTTAAAAATACTTGTGCATTTGTTTTAGAACTATAACTTCCAACTATAATATACAGATTCACATTTTGACTCTTACTATTATTATAAAATTCTTGTGTTTTTGGAATTGAAACAATAGAATTATTTTTTTGTTGTT
>JAJUFK010000279.1 GCA_029266015.1 Bacteroidota bacterium | reverse complement strand
TGTTGGCATAGCTTTGTCGCGTACCAATATTATATAGGTACCCGCATCTGCATACGCAACTGTTCTTGATATGGACGAAATGTTTGCTGTCGGACCTGCTACTATATTTGCAGGAGCAACACTGCCTTTGTATATGGTAAAGTCAAAATCTGTTGTGTTTGCTTGTGCATTCGATGTTATCGTTAAACTCTGACCTGTACACAAGGTAGTATCTGCATCTGATGACGTAATAGTTACGTTGGCAGGGGTATTACAAGGGCAACTTTCTTTTAATGTAACCGCCACACGAGTACAATATCTTTGAGCTGTTTTGAATTTTACATTAAAATCAAAACCAGTACTACTTTGATTAGGATTACCATAACCACTAACCCCTATATTTTGACGAATAATGTTTCCGTTGAAATCATCAACAATACCTGCAGGTAAAGAACAGTTTCCTCTACCTACTTTAGGGTTATTTAAACCTGTTCCTGCATAACTACGTACTCCTATAAAATAAGTACCCGGTTGCAATACAACATTACCGGTTGCAGTAAGTTCAACATCTAAATCTTGAGCTTGAGCAGCGTCTCGAGTTCGCGAATAATTTGCTGTTAAAACACCTTTTAAATTTGCATTATCGGCAACAAGTCCACCATTATTTGTTCTAGAACCATAAATTCCGAATTCTATAGTTGCAGTACCGCTACTACCAACAGTATAAATAGAAGAACGAAACATGAATGATAATTCTGTAATTGTAATAGGTTCGTATACCGTATATCCGGTTGCAAAACTATTATCTTGATTTTGAATACCAACATTTAAATTTAAATCACCGGTAAACCATGTAGGAGCACAGCCTTGATTTTTACGAAGTACAAGTCCATTTGCATATGCTTTTTCTTCTACATATACTATTTTGTCGGTACCTGTACCTGCAGTAGCTCCTACTATACTAATTTTAGTTGTACCACTACCTATAGTTGTACCACGTACTACAGTACTTGCATTAGTATGAAACCATTCATATACCCCTTTTGCATTGGTTGATGTAACATTTACCGTAGCTGAATCACCACAATATGTTAAATTAGTTGGAGCTGTAAATGTTGCAGGCCATGTTGAAATAGTCATTGATGCTATTGCTGGGTCATACACATCGCAACCTGAATTGGTTCCGGTATATGTAACTTTTACCGTATATTTATCGGGAGTGGTAGCAGTATATGTTTTACCTGTTATACCATTTCCGGTAAACACCGGTGTTGTTAAATTTGTTCCTTTATACCAATCAATTCTATATGAAGGTGCTAAAACAGTTCCTATAATAAAACCTGCATCGAGAACCTGACTGGTAAATGAAGTAGCACAAACAGTAATATCTCCGGGAGTTAAGTCAACATACGGAAGCGGATCTTTAAAACCACAACCGGTAGGAGGATTAATTTTTGTAGCTTGCAACACCTCATTAGATGCCGCACCACCAATACCTAACTGTCCTTCAACATTACGTCCCCATGCCCACATACTACCATCAGCACGGCCATAGAACCCCCATGTATCACCACGGTTTATAAGAATTACATCGTTATGTACCGAACCGGCAGCATAGGTAACATATTCAGCACCTGTAGCAGAACCACCGCTAAAACCACCACCATCGTTATAGCCACCGCCACCCCATGCTACAGGTTTGTTATCTGCTGTTACTGCCATACCAAAACCTTGACCGGCACCAATCATTTTTGCCAATAAATATGTTCCGTCATTACTTGCTCCGGTTGTACTTCCTTTCAGAACTCTTCGTGGGTCAGAACCGGTATAGTTTACTGTAGTATTACCTGTTGAGTTGTTCCAACCTCCATTACCCCACGTCCATATATATCCATTTACATCAAGCGCAGCTCCAAATACGTCACCGGCATATATCTGTGTAATATTATTCATAATAGTACCATCAGCATAGCGAGCAGGACGGGCCCATGGGTCTTTTTCTTCAGCATCGCTTGAAGGATTCAGTGTTCCTGCAGCATTACGAGCCAAAGTTCCACTCTTGCCATCACCCCAAGTATATACAGTACCTACACCGTCACCATCAGGGTCAACCAATGCCATTGCAAAGTTGTCACCTGCAAATACTTGTGTAACACCTGTTAATTTACCACCACCCGGTACTTTAACATAGCCTGCAGATGTTTGATTTGCTGTTGTTCCAACTGCAGGCAACACTCCGTTTCCTAATTGACCATAGGCATCATCATACCCCTTAGCATCAAACCCTTTTCCATTTGCCCCCCATGACACTAAATCACCATTATCTAATATAGCAAAACTTGAGTTATTACCGGCATATACAACTTTAACATTTATTAATTGGTTTGAAGCATTTTTATGCGTTGCAGCTATTTCAGGTAATGCCAAAACACGAGTAGGAGTTCCTACAAATCCACCTGAACCGGCAGCAGAACCATTACCAACTTGCCCCAAACTATTATTACCCCATGCCCATGGATTTCCATTACAATCCAAAGCCAAAAAGTGAGAACCCGAACCCGAGTTAACTTGGGTAATATCTACACCTCCGGGAAAATTTACCGGTTGAGGCGATGTATACATATCGGCAGTACAACTCACACAACCTAATAAACCGTTACCGGTTGTGGTTTTATTGTTACCCCAGGTATACACTTTTCGGTTCGAACACACGAAACTTGATACCGTATTACCTCCGGAAATTACCAGATCTTTCTGTGCAAACAAATCTGTCACAACTAATGACAAAAACGTAAGCAATACCGTAATAATTCTTGTTGTTTTCATAGCTATATTATTAAAAGGTGGTTACTCATATGTATTTTTTACTATATACAATAATTCCATTTACATTATAAGACAAAACTTTATACAAAAAGGTTGCATACATTATAAAAAAAAGATACATTTTTTTACGTAATTGCTGCTAAGCCTTATTACTTTAGTATTTTGTTGTTATAAATTATACAATATTATTCTCCGCAATTTTTTATTTTTTTGAGGATTTCCCTCCAAGATTGCAAAAATTAAAAGAAAAAATGAAAAATGCAAGTTTTTTGCAAAAAATATTGAGTTAAGATAGTTTATAAAGTTAGAAAGTTTTTAAAAAATATACCCCAATGCATATTAGGAAGTCCTCCCTCAAAGGATGTGTCTCGCCCTGGCGGACGGAGGGTGATATTATAATTCTTAATTATGAATTATTAATTTTTAATTATTTTGAATACTGGAATAATCCAACTTAAAATATTCACCCCTATCGTCCCCTCAAGGGGACAGTTTCAAATAAAGCCTTGAATTATACCCAAAACTATATTTTAAAAGTCCTCCCTCAAGGGA
>JAJUFK010000367.1 GCA_029266015.1 Bacteroidota bacterium | reverse complement strand
CGACGGCGGCAGCGAGGGGCTGCGCGAAAAGAAGGTGTTTTCTTTGATGGGATTGACCAAGTTCGGTTAAAAATTAATTCCAAAAATCATGAAAATGAAATGATGTATGGTATTATGATTTATGATCATAGAAAAAATTATGGTAATACTAATGTTACAATTGCAGATTCAGCTTCAATGAAAATAACCGAAGATAAACAATATTTAATTTTGACACTATATAATGGCAAGCGATATGAAGATGTTGTAGAAGGTTTGGAATATAATTATATTCGAACAAAGCGACCTTTTAGAGAACAGTATTTTAAAGTTCAACAAGTATTGTTTGAATTAGAATCGTTTGCTTTTAATAGAACCGATATGGAATTGTTTAAACACAATTCCCAAATGCAAAATATGAGTCAATTACTTACTACTATTGATTCAATGAAGACAACATTGGCATACAGAAATGAACGTTCCTTTAATCATTATTTTACTAATAACATATATCGTTCACGCAGTAAAATTGATAAAGGTACCGATGCAAATATAGACAGTATATATAATGAGTTTAATAATGCATATAAAATTCAGAGTTTTATTCGGGCTTTGAATTATGCTCGTTCGGGTGAAGCGTTTTTGACTACTGCTGTAGAAAATGAACAAATGCAAGATATATCACTCAATAAGCATAAGATAGAGTTACATAAAAAATTTACATTGGCTTTTGCTTGTTTAATTATGTTTTTTGTGGGAGCTCCTTTTGGTGCTATGGTCCGCAAAGGTGGATTAGGTGTGCCGGTAATTTTTTCATTTTTATTTTACTTAATTTATTATGTATTGAGTATGATAGGCGAAAAATCAGTAAAATCAGCAGAAAGCCCTGTGTTTGAAGGTATGTGGTATCCTACGGGAATTATTTTATTGATAGGAGTATATTTTACATATATGGCAATACATGACAAAATTATAACTCCCCCCAAAGATATTTTTATACAGATATATAAGAAAATAGTACAATTTTTTAAACAGCATTCAAAAAGTGAACATTCTTCAAATATGTAATAAATTCCCTTATCCTCTTAAAGATGGTGGTGTAATTGCTGTATTTACAATGTTTAAAGGGTATTATCTCTTGCAACACAATGTAACAGTTGCAGCAATCAATACGTCAAAACATTATACTAATATTTTAGAAATTCCTGATTCTGTTGCTTCTATGGCAGAATTTCATGCTGTACCTTTACAAACAAATGTAACACCTTGGGGAGCATTGTATAATTTGTTTTTTAGTTCAATGCCATACACTGCAACACGTTTTTTACATAAAAAATTTGAAAAGGAACTGATTACAATATTACAAACACAGAGTTTTGATGTTATTCAAATAGAAGGATTATATATGTGTGGATATATTCCTATTATTAGAAAATATTCCAAAGCAATAATATCATATAGATCACATAATATTGAATATAAAATTTGGGAACGTTTATTGGCAGAAACTCATTTTGTGCCCAAAAAATGGTATATATCAAATTTAGTGTCGCGAATAAAAAAATTAGAACAAAAAACGATTGATACATATGATGTATTGGTGCCAATAACACAATTTGATGCAGATATATATTCAGATATGGGTAATACTAAACCCGTATTTGTTGCACCTACAGGTGTATTTACCGAGTCGCTTAATCCAGTGGAATCTCATGAAAAAACTATTTCACTATTTCATATAGGCGGTTTGGATTGGGTACCCAATCAACAAGGTATATTATGGTTTATTGAAAAATGTTGGCCACATATATATGCTCAATTTCCTTGGTTACGATTTACAATAGCCGGAAGAAATGCGTCACCACAATTTATAAAAAAAATGAAAGTGCCGGGAGTTGCTTTTGTAGGAGAGGTAGAAGATTCCAGGCAGTTTATGCAAGAAAATACTATAATGATAGTTCCATTACTTGCAGGTAGCGGCATGAGAATTAAAATTATAGAAGGATTGGCTTTGGGTAAGGCTATTGTATCAACTTCAATAGG
>JAJUFK010000088.1 GCA_029266015.1 Bacteroidota bacterium | reverse complement strand
GTACAAAGCTGACCAAACTACTCCAATTGCAAACGCAACAGCAAGCTACACGCACGGTGTTTCTAATACAGTAGCAGGTACTACCGATTTCTATGTAAGCTATGTAGCTACCGAAACAAATACAGGCAAACAATGCGAAAGCCCTAAATCAAAAGTATCGGTAGTGGTTAATCCGCTGCCTTTGGTAAGCATTAATAATCTTGCAAAACCATACATATGTAATACTGATTTAGATATTACACTTACAACTACTATAAATAATAATGGCAACGGCAAACTCTCAGACTCTTGGAGTATACTAGGAGAAACAGGAGGTATAAATGCTTCGGGTGTATTTTCACCAAATTTTAAAGGAGAAACAAGTGGAAATTATACTATTGAATATACATATACCGATACTAAAGGATGTGTTGGAAAAGCAACAAAAGTAATCCCTGTACAATTTACACCTGCTCCCGGCAAAAAAGATTATTTTGCATTAAAAGACCCAAGTGCAACAGTAATAATAGAAGCTACAAATTTGGAAACAAATTTCGAAAAAGTACAATGGTATGATGCTTCTAGCACAGCAAAATCTACTACAAATCCATTTGCCACAGGAGACAATGCAAACACAGAAGTAAGCAAAAAGTATTATGTTACTCAATTTGTAAACGGTTGCGAAAGTAAAAAAACAGAAGTAGCGGTTGATATTATAGACTGTCCAATACCTGCACCTAACGTTACCGTAACACCAAGTGCTACAATTTGTAATTATGATAATACTCCAACAATTCAAGCTTCGGTAGGCTCACCATGGTTAGCACCGGGTGGCAGACCTTCCGGTGCGGTAGAATTTAGATACTATACACAAGCAACCGGAGGAACACCTATTGGCACAAGTGCATCAGGTTCATATACTCCTACTATTGATAAAAGTATTGCCAAAGTACATCAATACTTTGTTAGCGAGTACAATCCTAACATAACACCTAAGCCATGTGAAAGTCCTCGTACTGCTGTTACTATTACTGTAAACAAAACTCTACCTATTCAAATCATAGGTCAAAAAGATGTATGTGAGCGTCCAAACGAACAAAATCCTACATTACAAGCTAAAGACGAAATAGGTAACGCAACAGTTGAATGGTATGAAAATCAACCAACAGTTCCCGCTACTACAACCCCAAACAGTATAGGTAAAAATTATACACCAAGTTTTACAAGCGTAGGAACACATACTGTATATGCAGCACAGCGAGTAAACGGTTGTATGAGTGATTTAGCTCAAGCTTCATTTACAATTAAAGCTATTCCACCGGCACCTACAACAGTAAACAACGAAATTTGTGAAGGGTTTCCTCATGTAACAATATCGGCAACAGGTACTAATATTATTTGGTATCAAAATGCGGATAAAACAGGTCAATTAGCTACAGGTACACAGTATAAACCTACTGTTACAACTACTAAAACATTCTTTGCTACACAAACAGTTCAAGGATGTGAAAGTACAACTGCACCTGCAGTATATACTATAAAACCTATACCCGCTGCGCCAATTATTAAACCACAACCTAATATTTGTGCATATGATGCAGCTCCTGTTTTAGAAGCTACCGGCACACAAATTCAATGGTATGATGAAGCAAAATTACCATTAACTACAGGTTCTACATATCAATATATTCATACCTCTGCAGGACTTAAAACCTATTATGCAACACAAACAATTCAAGGATGTACCAGTCCCGAAGCTAAAGTAACATTTACTGTATTTGCTAAACCTAATAAACCGGAAACCACCGGTGCCGAAATTTGTGAAGGAAAAGATCCTGTAACTTTACGAGCACAAGTAAGTCAAGATGTATGGTATTTTGATAACAATGCTTCACAACCAACCGGTATTAAAGGTCCATTATATTTACCGCAAGGTACGTTGAATAAAACTACATCATTCTATGTTCGTCGCGAACAAAACGGTTGTGTAAGTGATATTGCAGAAGTTCAATTAAAAGTAATTCCTAAACCTACCATTGTAATTACTCAACCTAATCGTGCAAAATGTGTTTATGATGAAACCAACATTATACAAACTAATCTAACACCTGCTATAGGACCAAATGATTACATTAAATGGAATATAACTTCAAAAGAAACGACTCAAAAAAATGCACAATTAAATCAATCTACTTTTAATCCTGATGAATTTTTAGTAAAAAATGATGAAATTACTAAACCGTGGGTGTATACTATAAAAGGTACCTATTATGTAAAAGCACAATCAGGAGATATTTGTGAAAGTAATCCGGCAGAAATGACATACACTGTATATCCACGTGCACGTAAACCTATAGTTGCAGCTACAACTATATGTCAAGGCACCAAAATTGAGCCTATACAAGCATTTGGCAGTCCACTTATCGAATGGTTTCCTCAGCACCCAAGTATACAAGATAAAAAAGGATATGGACAAACTTATAATTTTGAAATGTTGGGCATTACCGATTTAGATACCGGTTTATATGAATTTAAATTACGAGATAAAACTATACTTAAAAATATTCCCGATATTGAAGATGAAGGATGCTACAGCAATGAAATAACTGCTACATTACGAGTAGCTCCTGCAGCTAAAACAAAAATTATTGGAGATTCTACACTGTGTGAATATACCATGGAAGAAATATATACCTTAGCATATTCACCTGAAAAACCAAGTAAATACCGTTGGGAAGTTACCGGTAATAACATAGCATATACCAAAGATGCTAATTCAACTGCCGTACGATATGTAGATTGGTCAAAAGCAGGTATTGACACTATAAAAGTATATGAACGCACATACTATGAATGTGATGGGTATGACGAATTAATAGTAAATATTGCTGAATATCCTAAAGCTAAATATACATGGTCATTGCCTGGAGCTTCTAATGAAGTATGGTTTAGAGATAGTACTATTCAAAATGCCATTACTGAACATGAGGTAACTATTCCTATTTCATATACTATGTATTGGAATTTTGATCAATATATGTATAATGATTATGATAAAATTGTGGAATACAAAGACCGTAATACTATTGTAGAAGCAGGTGGGTATACATACGGTAAAAAATATCCTGAACTTACTGTAATCAACGAATATGGCTGTAAATCAACGTATAAACAAGAAATATTTATTGATATACGTTCCGGCATTTATGTTCCTACAGCATTTTCACCTACAAATCCGGCGTATAGTGTTCGTAATTTTCATCCTGTTGGATATAATATTGACAAATGCGAGGTTTGGGTATATGATAAATGGGGTAATTTAGTATGGTATAGTGATGAAGTAGAAAATGGAATTTTTGTAGGGAAATGGGATGGAACTTACAAAGGAGAATTACTACAATCTGATACCTATATTTGGAAAATGGAAGCAAAACTTCTTGATGGAAAACAATGGGAAGGCTTACAATTAAGTAATGGCAAATTTGTAAAATATGGTTCTGTTACTTTAATTCGTTAATTACTAGTGAATACTATTCAAAAAAAGAGGTTGTTTTATTACTAAAACAACCTCTTTTTTTATTTATTGGTGGTCAATACACATTTTTCTGCACAATTTATTCCATCTATAGCCGATGAAACTATACCACCTGCATATCCTGATCCTTCTCCACATGGATACAAATTATTAATGCGCACATGAGTAAATGTCTCCGGATTACGAGGTATTCTTACCGGTGATGATGTTCGAGATTCAACACCTACAATAATTCCATCTGCTCCTGCATATCCTTTCATTTTACGATCAAAAGCTGTAAATGCTTCTCGTAACCGTTCTGAAATATGTTGAGGCAACCAAAAATGAAGCGGAGAACTAACTACTCCGGGTACATACGAACATTCAGGTAACTGTTTTGATAAACGTTTTTGAATAAAGTCACGAATACCTTGAGCAGGAGCTATTTGATTATGCCCTCCGTTTCGAAAAGCCAATGTTTCTAAATACTCTTGATATTTTAAACCTGCCAATACACCATATTCGGCAAAATCGGCAAAATCTTCTACTCTCATTTCTACAGCTATTCCGGAATTTGCAAAAGGTGAATTACGCTGTGAATTTGACATACCATTTACAACTATTTGCTCTGAATCTGTTGCTGATGGAACTATAATACCTCCGGGACACATACAAAATGAATATACGCCTCTATCAGCTACTTGATGAACTAAATTATAACTGGCTGCAGGCAACACATCTAAAGCATTACCATGATATTGAATTCTATCAATTAATTCTTGTGGGTGTTCAGCGCGTACTCCCATGGCACATGGTTTAGCCTCTAATTCTATACCTTTATTATGTAACATATAATATATATCACGTGCCGAATGTCCGGTAGCAAGAATTAACGTATCTACAGCAATTTGCATTGCATTGCATTCTATATGTGTTATTCTATTATTCCGTACTGTTATATTTGTAATTTTTGCATTGAAATGAATTTCTCCACCCAAATTGCATATTGTATTACGAATATTTGTAATAATATCAGGCAATTTATCGGTTCCTAAATGCGGATGCGAATCAACAAGTATATTAGGTGAAGCTCCATGTAATACAAATAATTCTAACACACGCTGGTTATCACCTTTCTTTTTTGAACGAGTATATAATTTACCATCAGAAAATGTACCTGCTCCACCCTCTCCAAAACAATAATTTGAATCAGGATGTAAAGACTCATTTCTATTAAGTAGAGCAACATCACGTTTACGAGCACTTACATCTTTACCTCGTTCAAAAAGTATAGGTTTATACCCTAATTCTATTAACCGTAATGCTGCAAATAAACCCGCAGGACCTGATCCAACAATATGTACCTGAGGTTTATGTGTTACATCTTGTTCTTTAAAAAACAAATGCGGTTTAGGCAATTGTTTGGTTTGATCAATTGCGCATTGCAATTCTAAATTTACCTTTATATTATATGAACGGGCATCTATGGAACGTTTTGTAATTCGCATGTCATGAATCCGCTCTATGGGAATTCTCATTTTTTGTGCAGCAGTTTGCTTTATTTTATAAACATCGGCAGCTACATACGGTGTTACTTGTATAGTTATTGTTTGTATCATATTATTCAAAATGTAATGAAAGAACAAACATACGACTCCTAAGCTCTTCTATAACTTTAGAATATTCAATATTTTCATGAATAATAATATTTTTTAATCCATAACTAATTTTAAGTTCGGTACACAATTTAAAATACACCAAATACCAATCTATACCTACTCCAAACTCATAAAAATAATCCATAGGAATTTGTTCAATGGTATATCCATCATTTTGCCGAATTACACGTTTTGTTTCTACATCATATTTTAATGCTGCTCCTGCTATTATGTATGGTCTATAATTATTAATTCTATTTGCACTGAATTTTAAAGTAAGCGGAGCATCTAAATAAATACTGGGAATTTTCATTTCATATTCATAAAACACAAATTCATTTGGATCTGTATCAAAATCACGCATTGTATACAATAAATTTCGTTGGCCGAAAATTAGACCGGGGGTAAAGCGAAGATTCAAATTTTTATGTAACCGCAAATCACTTATTATTCCTAAATTTAAACCCATTGTTTGTAAACACTCTACTCTATATACAGAGTCGGCTGCAGATTGATATAAAAGTTTAAATGAAGGAGTTATTCGATAATCAAGAGAATTGAAACCGATAGTAAAACCCATATGAAATAACCGTGTATCATACCCCGGGTTATGTTGAATTTTTTTTGTTTGTCCCCAACTAACTATTGAAAGTAATATAAATAATATGAAACTATATCGTTTATTCAAAACCGGTAATTATTTTTTACATACATATAACGTTGTAATGCCAAACGAAAACGGTAAACATTTAGTATTTGAAAAACCTGCATTACGAGCCTGTTGTGCAAATGCCTCACCATACGGAAATGCCTGAACAGAATCATACAAATAGGTATATGCTGATGTATCTTTTGAAAAAATACGGCCTATAGTAGGCAATATATATTTAAAATATAGTGCATACAATTGTTTTACAGGAAATACATGTGGCATAGAAAATTCTAATATATATGCACATGCCCCGGGTTTTAAAACTCGTACCATTTCTTGTAATCCCTTATGTAAATTTTCAAAATTTCTCACACCAAATCCTGTTGTACTGGCATCAAAATAATTATCTGGAAATGGCAATGATTCACAATCACCATATTGCATTTGTATACAATCATCTAACTGTTTTTTACTAACTTTTTGCTTACCTATTTCAAGCATATTATGTGAAATATCTATTCCTATAATTAAATCAGGAGTAAGTTTACGAGCTGCAGCTATAGCAAAATCGCCGGTTCCGGTTGCTACATCAAGAATTATTTTTGGTTGATTTTTCTTCATTTCTCGTATAGCTCTATTCCGCCAAATAGTGTCTATTCCTAATGATAATACATGATTCAGAAAATCGTATTTATGCGCAATATTATTAAACATGCCGGCAACTTGTTCTTTTTTACTTTTATCTGAATTTTTGTATGGAATAGTCATTTTATTTTGTGATTTTTGAGAAATATTTTAGCAAATATACAAATGAATGTGATTTTGCCTTTGTGTTTTATTGCAATTTTTATAGTAATCATCTATAAGCATGGATTTTTCAAGAATTCGGGACTGTCATTTCAAATTCTTATAGGTCTTTTTTTGCTTAAAATTGTAGCTGCATTTGCACTTCATTTTTTGTATAGTTTTTATTATACCGAACGTTTAGAAGCAGATATTTTTAAATATTTTGACGATGCTCTTATTTTATTTAAATCTTGTAAAGATTCACCTGTATTATTTTTCAAACTATTTTTTTCTATCGATATTCACAATCCTGCTTTAACACCATATTATGATGCCCTTAATTTTTGGGAACGTAAAATAGATTATGGCATTTTTAATGACAACAGAACAATAATTAGAATCAATGCATTGCTTATGTTTGTTTCATGGGGTAATATTTTTGTTCATCATATAATTGCTTCGTTTGTATCATTAATAGCATTTTTGCTCATATTTAAAGTATTTACCTATTATTTTCAACAACATACAACACTTTTCATCATTTCTATTTTTTTAATTCCTTCATCCCTTTTTTGGGCATCGGCATTACTCAAAGAAATGGTTGTAATGCTGGGATTAGGATTACTTTTATATGGTATTCATTCATACACAATTACTTCATATAGAAAATATATAATAATAATTGGCTTAGGAATTTTAGTAATGAGTACAATTAAAATATATGTAATAGTTGCATGTATTCCGGCAATTTTAAGTTTTATTATAAGTCATACATTTCAACACATGTCATCATGGAAAATATATATTAGTATATATACATTAAGTATTGTATCTGTTATAATAAATCACTATGTACACATAGTACCTTTTTTAGAAACTATTGCATCTAAACGCAATGATTTTATTATGGATTCTGCATATTATGCTCATGCACGGAGCTATATAGAAATAGGAATGCTTAAATCAACCTTAAGTGCATTTATATATGAAACACCCAAAGCTCTATTACGAGCATTTCAATTACCTACAATTACACATATACAAAGCCCTATAGAGATACTTCCTGCTATTGAAAATTTCGTGGGATTACTACTAGTGATTTGTATGATTTTTTGGTTCAAAAAACCCAATAAGAAACAACAAAATATTATTTGGTTTTCAGTATTTTTTTCAATAGGTTTGCTGTGGTTTGTTGGAATAAGTACACCTGTAGTTGGAGCAATTGTACGATACAAAATGCCAATGTTACCGTTTCTCTACACAAGTCTTGCTTTATGTATTGATTGGAAGGCTTGTAAAAATGTATTTGTAAGAAAAGATATATATGGAAGTTCAATTATTTAAACATTCTCAACTACTTGCATTTACACAAGAAGTATTGCAAGCAATAGGTCATAGTGCCGAAGATGCTGCATTAGCTGCCGATGTATTAGTATCAGCCGATTTACGTGGAGTTGATTCACATGGAGTAGCACGCTTACGTGGTTATATTAATCTATGGAAAGCTCAACGAATGAATCCTAAACCTGTAATTACAATAGAACACGAGACTCCATCAACCGCAACTGTAAACGGTGATTTAGGTTTAGGATTAGTAGTAGCTCCCAAGGCTATGGAAATTGCAATTGAAAAAGCAAAACAAGTAGGAACAGGCTGGATTGCCATAAACAATTCTAACCACTATGGAATTGCAGGTTACCATGCTATGATGGCTTTAAAACACGATATGATTGGAATTTCCCTTACCAATGCGACTCCTACTACTGCCCCTACATTCGGCAAACAACGAATGTTAGGCACTAACCCCATTTCTGTGGCATTCCCTACCAAAAATCAACCTCCATTTGTAGCAGATTTTTCTACTACCACTGCCGCTGTTGGTAAATTAGAAATTCTGCAACGTAAAAATATGGATACTCCAACCGGCTGGATACAAGATGCTGAAGGTAATATAATCACCGATGCTCATGGTCTCAAAAAAGGTGGCTCTTTATTACCATTAGGTTCTGATAGAGAACACAGCAGTCACAAAGGATTTTGTTTAGGTTCTATAGTAGATATACTTTGTGCTGTTTTATCAGGTGCTAATTATGGACCATGGGTTCCACCATTTTTAGCATTTATGCAACCAAGTGCCCAACAAGTAGGAAAAGGTATTGGACATTTTGT
>JAJUFK010000379.1 GCA_029266015.1 Bacteroidota bacterium | reverse complement strand
TTCTGCAAAAGATGAAACAATTACAAAGAAAAACGGAATAATTCTTAGAAACAAAAATTGAGTATGTGGTACTAATTTATGAAAGATAGCATAACATAATAATACTATAAGACTAAAAAATATTGGCTGAACTATATAAATAATAGTATAAAATATATTTGAATTGAACACAAAACTAATAGTGCCTGCAAACCATAATTCAAAATAGTGATAGAATGAGGGGCTTGCAGCCAGCGTGTTTCCCGGCATATTGCAATGAAATGCAGGAGCTTCTATACCAGTATTAATAAGAGACTGGGCAATTCCTGCATAAAAAGAATAATCCTTAATGCCATAAAAGGAGTCATGATGATATCCAAATAAGAATGAGAAAAATACTGCAAATATTCCTATTGCTATTCCAACATAAAGAAGCTCCTTCCACTCATGCTTAAAAGAATAAGGAAATGACATATTCTTTGTTCGGGCAAAGTCTTTTTTAAAAAACATGAAAAACACTATTCCTAATGGAATAATGCCTATGTAAATGGTATTTCCAGCAGCAAATAAAATTGCAGACACTGTAACAGTGGCAATAATCCCCGAAAAAATTTTTAAGAAAACTGATTTTGCATATTGCGTATATTGATACCCAATTAGCCACAATGCAGTATGACCTATGCTATATGCAAATAATACCGTTGCAAAAGCAATTAAAATGTATTGTGGTATAATCTCGTAATGATACATGTACTTAATTTGTATGTTAAATTTATATTTTATTCATCAATAAACTTGTCCGTTTACTAACGGATTAACCATTAATCATTATTTCTATTACTTTCTTCTCTCCCACCTCATAAAACAAAGGTAGCCGCACCAAACAATCGGCATATCTGTCGGTTTTGGGCAAAGACCTTCCATCGTGTTTGTCTTTATAAAACTCACTAGTATGCAATGACTGATAATGAAACACCGGACTCACCCCTTGCTTTTTCATCTTGGTAATAAACTCTGTTCGTTCTTCTAACGATGAGCAGACTAAGTAAAACATGTGTGCATTATTACTTGCATACTCTGGTATTACAGGGAACTGATATCTTATATCTAATATCTTATATCTATACTCATTCCATATTTCGAGGCGACGACGCTGAATGTCTTCTAAATTTTCTAATTGTGCCCAAAGAAATGCAGCGTTTATTTCGGAAGGCAAAAACGATGAACCTATATCAACCCACCCATATTTATTTACTTCGCCTCTAAAAAACTCTGCTCTATTGGTTCCTTTTTCCCATAAAATTTCGGCACGTTGTATAAATTGTTCGTCGTTTATGCAGAGCATGCCACCCTCACCACATTGGATGTTTTTAGTTTCATGAAACGAAAAAGCTCCAAGATGACCAATACTTCCTAATGCTTGTTTCTCTCCTTTGGTATTTGTGTAATACGAATCAATTGCTTGTGCCGCATCTTCTACTACAAACAAATTATGCCGTGTAGCAATATCCATAATTACATCCATATCACAAGCGACACCGGCATAATGCACTACAACAATTGCTTTCGTTTTAGGAGTAATTAGCTCTTCAACTAATTGTTCATCCATTCCGGGATGGTCTGCACGAGAATCTACAAATTTGATTACCGCTCCTTGCCGTATAAACGCTATTGCGGTAGATACAAACGTAAACGAAGGCATAATAACCTCATCGCCGGGCTTAATATTGAGCAACAACGCACACATTTCCAAAGCATCGGTACATGATGTGGTAAGCAAACATTTTTTGAAACCCCAGCGTTGTTCAAAATATTTTTGACATTTTTTGGTAAATACTCCATTGCCTGAAATATGCCCATGTACTTCTACTGCTTCTTGTATATAAGTAAGTTCTTTACCGGTGAGGTAGGGTGTG
>JAJUFK010000119.1 GCA_029266015.1 Bacteroidota bacterium | reverse complement strand
CTTGTTCTATATAATTATCAAGTAACTCGGTAAATTCGTATACATCAAAATATGTTTCAATTTTTGAATCAAGCATATGTTCGCATCGTTCAAAAATTGCTAAATAGTCGTTATTGTTAAAAATAGTATCGTTGTCTTCGTCCATAGCTATTGTATATGTTCTTTGCGAAGTAGGTCGGTCACTTCTTTTACCGGATTGAAGGTTTCTATAGGAACTTCAACAAAAATCGTGTTCCAATTTGCCATTGCTCCGTTCCATAATCCCGGTAATTCTAATGCTTTTAATTCTTTACCGTCTTTACTCTTTGTGGTTATTATACCTGATTCTGCATCAACAAATTCAGTTAAATTATATTTTTTACCATTTGCATCTTTAATTCCGCATACTAAATCTACAGGATTAAAGTGTGTTGATGCATTTAAAAAATCTAATTGTTGTTTGTTTTTTGTGTCAATTTGAGCTTTTTCAATTATTTGGAGAGTTTGTGAACCATCTTTTTCTAAAACAAAAAATGGACCTCCACCCGGTTCTCCTTCATTTTTTACCATTCCGCATACTCGTATAGGTCTGTTTAAAATTCCTAATATATATTCTTTACAATCATTTCGGGGCCATGTCTCAAATCCTTCAGGAAATTTAAATTGTAATTCTTCCGATATAAATTTTGTAACTAGTCGGAATCGTTTATCAGATAAATGTTTGCTTTTTGAAATTTTATCGTAAAATTTGAATATGGCAGACTGATAATGAATTAAAATTCCGCCTAATACTTTTTTATACAATATTGTTTTATCTTTTTGAGAATCAGGAACAACATTGTCTATATTTTTTATAAAGATTATATCAAAATCTAAATCATTTAAATTTTCAATTAGAGCACCATGTCCGGCAGGTCTAAACAACAAACTTCCGTCATTGTTTATAAATGGGGTATTGTCTACATTTACTGCAATGGTATCGGTACTTGGTTTTTGAATACTATAGTCGGTATAGTATTTTACCGAATATGTTTCCTGATATGAATATTTAGTTTCAGCTACTTTTGATTTAAATCCTTGAATAAATTCAGGTGAAACCGTAAAGTGTATGTATACATCTTTATTATGATTTTTGGCATACAAAGCTCCTTCTACCAGATGTTCTTCTAAAGCTGTACGGTATATATTCCCATAGGAATGAAACAATAACAGACCTTTGGGTAAATTACCATAATTTAATCCTTTTTCAGTTAAAATATATGTAAGTATGGTTGTATAATCTTTTTTTTGTAAAAGTTCTTCTATAGAATAGCCGTCGGATGCAAGAATTTGACTCAGTTGGGGGAAAAATGCAAATTTTTCGATATTTTCAATAAAACCGGCGGGGGTATGTAGTCCTTTGTTTGAGAATAGTTTTTTGTATGATTCTTCACTGCTGTCATACGTTTCGAGCATGGTATACAGCATTTTAAACATACGTGTTGCTGCTCCCGAAGCAGGTACAAATTTTACAATTTTTTTACGTTTCTTTTTTTTATCAAAAAGTTTGGCATATTTCAATGCTTCTTTTTCATCACATTGTATTATGCCGTTGCCAATAGTTGCGGTTGCTGTAATATTTATAGTTGGAAATCCGATTTTAAAGCGTTCTATTTGTTTTTCTACAGTTTCAACTTGAAGCCCATAGTTTTTGATTTCTAAAATTTGTGAATCGGTAAACATATACTCTTAGTTTTTATAATTTTATCGAAAATACATAAAATGGCTGTAAAAGCAATACATTGGGTATGTATTTTTTTGTGGAGTTGTTAACAAGTTATGTTAATCAATCACTGAGGTTTTAAAGTTTTATGAAATTTTCTAAAATTTTTGCACCTATTTCTCCACTTTTTTCGGGGTGAAATTGAAAAGCAAAAAAGTTATCTTTTTCAATTCCTGCACTATAAGGGAGTATATAATTACAGGTAGTAGTTGTATGTTCATTTAATTCTGCAAAGTAGCTGTGTACAAAATATACAAAACTCTGTTCAGGTATATTTGTAAGCAGGGTTCCTTTATGATTCTGTATTGTGTTCCATCCCATATGAGGAATTTTAAATTCTTTTGATGAGGGAAATCGTTTGACCTGAACATCAAAAATTCCTAAACAATCAACATTGCCTTCTTCGGAGTGTTTACACATAAGTTGCATACCAAAGCAAATTCCTAAAAATGGTTGAGTAAGGGTAGTAAGTATTTTGTCAAGTCCATGAGCACGCAAGTATGCCATAGCACTACTTGCTTCACCAACTCCCGGAAAAATAATTTTGTCTGCTTTATAGAGTTTATCGGGGTCATTGGTTATTATAGGTTCTATACCTAATCTGTTAAGTGCATAACTCACCGATTGTATATTTCCTGCATTATATTTTACTATAGCAATCTTCATATGCTTATTCTTTAATTGATGCTACAAATTCTGAAATGTTTTGTTCTAATGTTCCTTCTTTTTCTAACGCCTTTATACAAGCACTACCTACAATTGCTCCATGTGTGTATAAACATACTTGTTTAAATGTTTCTGTATTTGAAATACCAAATCCAACTAATAGTGGATTTTGTAATTGCATAGATTGAATTCGTTTAAAATACTGAATTTGTTCGTCAGAAAATTGTGATTTAGTACCTGTAGTTGACGATGATGAAACCATATATATAAATGCGTTGGTGTGTTCATCTATCATTCGAATTCTTTGTTCTTCTGTTTGGGGTGATATTAATAATATATTTTGAATACCATATGCATCAAATATGTGTTTGTAGTCTTTTATATATTCGTGTAATGGTAAATCAGGGAGAATAACACCATCTATTCCAACGTGTTTGCATGATTCGCAAAATTTTTCTACGCCATATTGCAATACCGGATTTATGTAACCCATAAGTAATAAAGGTATAGTTACTGTTTTTCTAATGTTTTCTAATTGAGAAAATAATAATGATACTGTCATTCCATTGCGTAATGCCACTGTGCTGCTATGTTGAATTACATTGCCATCGGCAAGTGGGTCAGAAAATGGCATTCCTATTTCAATCATATCTACTCCATGTTCTTGGAGTAATTTAATAATGCGAACTGTAGAATTGAGTTCAGGAAAACCTGCTGTAAAATATACCGAAAGTATGTTGGATTGTTTTTGGGTAAAAAGTTGTTGTATGCGATTCATATGTATGCGTAATACAGTTTAACAATAAGTATCCATGTTGGCAATATAGGTATCCATATCTTTATCGCCTCGTCCCGAAATGTTTACAACAACAATATCGTTTTTTGTAAATTGTATTTTGGGTAAAGCAGCCAGTGCGTGAGCCGATTCTATGGCAGGTATTATTCCTTCGAGTCGCGTTAATTCAAAAGCTGCTTGTAGTGCTTCATGGTCGGTTGCATTGAGTACGGTTGTTCTACCTATATCATGAAAGTGAGCATGTGCCGGCCCAATGCCGGGATAATCTAATCCTGCCGAAATAGAATAAGGTTCTATTATTTGACCGTCGTTGGTTTGCATAAGCATGGTTTTGGCACCTTGTATTACTCCTATAGAACCTTTTGCAATGGAAGCTGCCGTTTCGCCCGAATTTACTCCTAAACCTGCCGCTTCTACAGCAATTAATTGAACCGATTCGTGTTCTAAAAAATGATAAAATGCACCCATGGCATTACTTCCGCCACCTATACAGGCTATTACATAATTTGGTAATGTGTTACCGGTTTTTTCTTGTAATTGCCATTGAATTTCTTCGCTTATTACTGCTTGAAATCGGGCAACCATATCGGGGTAAGGGTGTGGTCCTACAACCGAACCCAATAAATAATGAGTTTCTGTAGGATTGTTAATCCAATCACGAAAAGCTTCATTTCCTGCATCTTTTAATGTTCTATTGCCACTCATAGCAGGTACTACGGTAGCTCCCAACATTTTCATACGGAGCACATTGGGCATTTGTCGTTTTACATCGGTTTCACCCATATGTACCGTGCATTGCATTCCCATGAGAGCACATACTGTTGCTGTGGCAACTCCATGTTGTCCTGCGCCGGTTTCTGCTATTATTCGTTTTTTTCCTAATGCTTTTGCTAATAGTATTTGGCCTATTGTATTATTTATTTTGTGTGAGCCGGTGTGGTTTACGTCTTCACGTTTTAAATATATATGTGTGTTGTACTTCTCTGACAATCGTTTGGCATAGGTAAGCGGTGAGGGGCGACCAACATAGTCTTTGAGTAATTCTTTAAATTCTGATTTAAATGATTCTGATTCAATTATTCGAATATAATTATCTTCAAGTTCTTTTATATTCGGATATAGTAATTCGGGAATATATGCTCCTCCAAATTTGCCGTAATAACCGTGTTCGTCAATAGTATATTTCATGTACTTTTTTTTTACAAATATAGCAGATTATATCCTATAACAATCTGTTTTGAAGTAATTCAATTTCAAAGTTTAAATCAATTTTTGTGTGAGTTTGCATTATGAGTTTGCATTCTTCTATTGTATTTGATATAAACTTTGTGTATTCCGGGTTTGTATTGTTAAATGGTTTGTGTTGTATAGCTTTGTTTATTGATTCTATAGTTTTACACATTGTGTGCGTCTGTTCATTACACATTGTAGATTGAAATTTTTCAAAAATGTAAGCAACTGCAGTATCCGATGGATGAATCATATCTTGTGCATAAAATCTATAATCACGCAGTTCATCTAATACAATTTCATATGCCGGAAAATAATATGTGTTTGGTAATTGTAATAATTCATCAATTGCTAATAGTAGAGCGGCTTTACTGATATTGTTGCCAAATGCACCATCTTTTGTATGTCTTATAGGGCTTACCGTAAAAATTATGTGTAATTCTGTATTTGTTTTCGAACGCAATAATTCAATTGTGTTCGCAAGTATTGTAACTATTTCTTTAGGTTCTAATCTATAACGTTCAAAATTGTGTGCAGGTAGTTTGTGACAATTGTTTACAATACAACCAAGTTGTTTGTGTTTATATACCCATGCAGTACCAAGACTTATAATAATATATTGTAATTGTGGTAGAATAATAGAAAATTCTGTTTGTAGATGTGCTATGTTTTGTTTTATATATTCTTTGTTTCTACTACTGTATTTTGTATGTAAATATAATGATTGCCATACACCTTGTTCCAAAAATAAATCTTCATCTTGTATTTGTTTGTTCCCAAGTAATATATCAATGCTTTGTGCTATTGAAAAAGGATTGTAAATAGTCCCTAATGGGTTTACAAGTATGGGAAATTTTAGTTGTTGTAATCGTTCACCGATATAGGTTGTAAAACATGAACCAATTGCCAATCCAACATCACTATGCGTAATAGTACAAAGAGGTGGGGGAATGGCAACTTCAGTTGTAAATTTCATGTTTTTAATGTATTGTAGCTATAGCTTTTTGTATGCGGGCTATAGTTTCGGTTTTGCCTATCATTTCAAAAATATCAAATAAATGAGCACCTGCACTAGTGCCAACTATACACAAGCGAATACAGTTAAATATTTGTCCCATATTCAATTGTTTGTTGTGTATGTATTGTTTTATTGTTTCTTCTAAATGTGTTGAACTAAAGGTGTTTTGAGTTTGCAGAATTTCGCATATTTCTTGTAAAATTGCAGGTATTGATGAATCCCACCGTTTTTGAATCACTTTTTCGTCATATGTTTCAGGGGCTTTGTAAAAATAAGTAGCTTGTAACCATAAATCTTGAATAAAAACAGCGCGTTCTTTTACTAAAGCACATACTTTTTCAACGTATTGAGGTGAGGTTTGAATTCCTTGTTCTAATATGGTTGGTAGTATGAGTTCGGCAAGTTTATAGTTAGGTGTGCGTTGTATCCATTGTTGATTAAACCATTTTGTTTTTTCGGGATCAAATTTTGACCCTGATTTTCCTACGCGTTCTAAACTAAAAGCGTCAATTAGTTCGTCCATAGTAAAAATTTCTTGTTCGGTTCCGGGGTTCCACCCAAGTAAAGCAAGCATGTTTACAAAAGCTTCGGGTAAATAGCCGGTTTCTTTATATCCTGCTGCTGTTTCACCATCGTCGCCAACCCAATTAAGCGGAAATACAGGAAAACCTAATTTATCTCCATCACGTTTGCTTAGTTTACCTTGTCCTTGTGGTTTTAATATGAGCGGTAAATGTGCAAATTTTGGCATGTCGGTTTCCCAACCAAAAGCACGATACAAAAGTACATGGAGAGGCATACTCGAAAGCCATTCTTCACCTCGAATTACATGTGTTATTCCCATAGTATAGTCATCAACCACATTTGCTAAATGGTAGGTAGGCATACCGTCTGATTTATACAAAACTTTGTCGTCAAGTTCTTTTGTGTTAAAATGTACTTCTTTACGAATCTCGTCATACAAATGTACATCTTGGTTTTCGGGCATTTTGAACCGAATTACATATGGTTGGTTATCTGCAATTCTTTGAGCAACTTCTTGTTCGCTTAGTGTTAGGGAATTACAAAGATGTTTGCGTGTTTCAAAATTGTATACAAACGGGTTTTTGGCAGCTTCACCTTGTTCTCGTAAGGTATTGAGTTCTTCGGCAGTATCAAAAGCATAATAAGCATTCCCCGAAGCTATTAAGTCGTATGCAAAATTTCGGTATAGATTTTTTCGTTCACTTTGTCTGTATGGTCCATATTCTCCTTGATTTACAGCTCCTATGCCTTCATCTATTGTTATACCACACCACGTCAAAGAATCTACTATATATTTTTCTGCATTTCGTACAAATCGAGTTTGATCGGTATCTTCTATACGTAATAAAAAGTCGCCACCGTGTTTACGTGCAAATAAATAGTTGAATAATGCTGTGCGTACTCCACCCATATGGAGTGGACCGGTAGGACTTGGAGCAAAACGAACTCGAATTTTTTTGTGTGTCATAGTTAATTTTTTTTGTTGAGCAAATATAAAAAAAAATGATTACAGAATACTGTTAGATAATAAGCTGATAATTTAATCTGTAATAAGAGTAGGAGTTTTAATAAAAACTATTAGTTAACCCGTTGTGCATTTAGGCAATATTTATTTTAAGATTATTTGAATTTCTATTAAAAACAAATTTGTTTATTCCCTGAATAACAGTAAGAGCAGTGATTTTAGATAATATTCTTGTTTTGAACCCCTCAAAAGATTTAG
>JAJUFK010000212.1 GCA_029266015.1 Bacteroidota bacterium | reverse complement strand
TTACAAATTCCAATATTTTTTCGTAACTTGCCTCAAAGTTGTTCATCTATTTAATTGTTTGATTCACAAATAAATATACGAATTTTTATAATTCAATGAACAACTTTTATTACTTTTTTTATAAATGCACAACGGGTTATTATAGTATTTTTAACATATAGGGAGTTAGAATAGGAAAAAATAAAGTATGAGTATAAGAAATATTTCATTATATGTTTTTAGTTGTGTAATGCTTTTTGCATGTACCCAAGAACAAGAAAAAGAATCAACTCAAATCCAAGAATTTCAATCAAAATCAATGGTTGGTATTATTGACGGCAAAATATTTAGTGTACCCTCCCCGTATGAATTTATTCATTTCATAAACGAATTACAAATCACATACAATCATACACTTATAAATCCGGTAAACAACATAAAACTCTATGAATCAAACTTAAAAAAATGCCTGAATTTTGGAATTTATGGTGTTGACGTTGCATATGTTTCTGTTTTTAATCAAACATCAACTGCCCTATCATATTTTTCTGTTTTAAAACAATTATCAGAAAATATTGGATTATCGCAAGTATTTGACGCCCAAACAATAGAACGCTTAGAAAATAATATGCACATACAAGATTCATTATTAATAATTTTAACAAAAACATACAGAGAAGCAGACAAACGCCTAAAAAATGAAAAACAAAAAGAAGAAGCATCGCTTATAATTGCCGGCAGTTGGTTAGAAAGTTTATACCTACTTACTCAAATAAACAAAGAAAAACCAAACAAAAAAATAATTGAAAAAATAGCCGAACATAAATACTATGCCGATAATGTACTTGCTCTGTTGCGTCCGTATTACGACAATTCAGAAGAACACAAAAAAATAATTGACGATATAGTTGAAATTTGTTATCAATTTGATGGCGTTACATCAAACTATACATATGTAGAACCTATTACATATACTCAATTAAAAAGGACTGTAATTCAATCGCAAACCAAATTAGATATTTTTAATGAACATTTACAAAATATAACTATTTTTACCGAAAAACTAAGAAATACTATTATTAAATAAATGAAACAATTACGTATCATTATAGTTTTGGTATGTGCTTTTGGTTTTCACAATTCTATGTGGGCACAACAAAAAAAATCTGCAATTGATTTATGTGATAATTACATGAACGATGGATTTATTTCTGACGGGCAATATTATTCACATTCTATTCAAAAAGATGAAATAAAACAAACTAAAATTACCCTCATGGGAGGCAATACCTATAGAATAGCAGCATGTGCCGAACAAAGTAAACAATTACAGTTTTCAATAATTGATGTTCAAGGAAATATATTATTTACCAATACTCAATTTAACTATGCTCCCTATTGGGATTTTGAAATTAAACACACAATTGAATGTACCATAACTTTACAAAACAACGATAAAACATTACCCAAAGACAAAACAATTCTAATAATAGGATACAAACGATAAAACTATGAGTGAAAGAATTATAGAAGCATTATTAAAACTATTTGCCGTATTTGCTCGTCCCGATACTTCAACCAGTGACAAACAAGATGTAGTGGAATTATTTCTTGCTGCACAATTAAATAAAGAATTAGCAATAAATTATTTGCCTACGTTTAAACAAGAATACGAAGAAGTAGTTGCAGACATAAGCCGAATTACCGAAAAAGCAGGTTCAAAAACGGGTGATGCACTCAAATATAAAATAGAAGCGAAATTAGCTGCTCGTATTCACCGTATATGCAACAGTATAAACCAAGAATTAACCCAAAAACAAAAATTATTTGTCATAATAAGTATTCTTGAGTTTATAAGTTCTGACAAAGAATACAACGGCGAAATTACTACAAGCGAAAAAGAATTTCTTGCAATTTTAATAGACGATTTAAACATAGATGAACAAGAATATGCTCAATTAAGTTCATTTATTTTAAGTCCTTTTGATGAAATTGTAGAAACTACCAATGTATTGTTAATAAATAATAATGAACACCATACATCAACAGAATCTAAACATATTTATTCGCCTCATTTATCAGGTTGTATCAAAGTATTTTATATAGCTTCTACAAACTTATTACTGTTTCGTTCACAAGGAGTTGGCGAAATTACACTCAACAGTCAACCGGTACACGAAAATAAAGTCAATTTTATTTCGATTGGTTCTGCTATTCGCAGTCACCAAATAAAACCTATATACTATAGTGAAATTCTCAATAAATTCAATGTAGATAATTCTCAAGAAGGTGTTGTATTCAAAGCCGAACAAATAGAATATGTATTTAAAGGTGGAAATGTAGGGTTACACAAACTTGATTTACAAGAAGAATCCGGCAATCTGGTGGGAATTATGGGAGCTTCAGGTGCCGGTAAATCTACATTGCTCAATGTTTTGAACGGGTACTACAAACCTACACACGGTAGAGTTCTCATAAACGGTGTTGATTTGCATAACGATAAAGAAGGCGTATTGGACGGTTTAATTGGTTTTGTTCCCCAAGACGACTTGTTAATAAAAGAATTAACCGTATATCAAAACTTATATTACAATGCAAAGTTGTGTTTTGATAATTTAACAGAAGAAGAAATTAGAGAAAAAGTTGACCGCGTATTACAGAGTCTTGGTTTATTTGAACGTAAAAATAATATTGTAGGTGATGAATTACGTAAAGAAATTAGCGGTGGCCAACGTAAACGATTAAACATAGCACTGGAACTTATTCGCGAACCGGCAATTTTATTTTTAGATGAACCAACTTCGGGTCTTTCATCAAAAGACTCCGAAAATATTATGGACCTTTTGAAAGAGCTTGCTCTTAAAGGGAAATTGGTATTTGTAGTAATTCATCAGCCTTCATCGGATATATTTAAAACATTCGATAAATTATTGATACTCGATACCGGAGGATATCAAATATATTATGGAGCTCCTGTAGATTCTATTATGTATTTTAAAGAACGAATGCATCAGGCCGACTGGTATGTAAGTGAATGTCCTACTTGTGGTAATGTAAATCCTGAACAAATTTTTAATATAACCGAGGCAAAAATTCTCAATGAAGACGGTACGCCAATGCTCAACAGCAAACGGCAAGAAATACGTAAATACGCTCCTACCGATTGGTATGAAATGTATAAAAAAACATCGGCAAATAATGATGCAATCAAAGAAAAACCAATACCAAAAGGTCTTCCGGAAATTACTTTTAAAATTCCCAATTGGATACGTCAGTTCAAAGTATTTGTAGTTCGCGATGTACTTTCTAAAATATCTAACATGCAATATGTTATGATTAATTCTTTAGAATCACCAATTATTGCTGTGTTTTTAGCTTTTATCATAAAATATTGGGATGTAGATGAAGGAAATCAAATAGGCTATACTCTCATGAATAATGACAATATACCCGTGTATTTATTCATGTTAGTAATATGTGCCTATTTTATTGGTCTTACGGTAAGTGCCGAAGAAATTTTCAGAGATCAAAAAATTCGTCGTCGTGAATCATTTTTGCAATTAAGTTGGTCTAGTTATTTAATGTCAAAAATTGCAATTTTGTTGGTTATTTCTGCTATACAATCATTTGTGTTTATTCTTTTAGGCAATGCTATTTTAGAAATTCACGGAATGTTTTTTCAATATTGGTTTATTGCTTTTAGTGTGTGGAGTTTTGCAAATATTGTAGGTCTCATAATTTCCGACTCATTTAACGATGTAAAAACCATTTACATACTTATTCCGTTTATGGTAATTCCTCAAATTATATTGAGTGGTATCATTGTAAGTTTTGATAAATTAAATCCTCGAATTTCGAACCCGCAAGATATTCCTTTTTATGGCGAAGTCATAACTTCTCGATGGGCTTACGAAGCTCTTGCTGTATATCAATATTCTCAAAATGATTATGAGAAAAATTTCTTCAAATTAGATATGCAAATAAGCGAATGCAGTTATAAAAAAGGTGAATGGTCTAATCAACTTACCAACAGAATAAACGACTCTGAACGAATACTTGATGATAAAACAAAACTTGATGTATTGCAAAAAAACCTTACAGTAATATATAATGAACTGTACAAAGAAGGTACTAAAAACAGAGCATACAGATTTGATAATATAGACAAATTGAATATACACGATATTACCCCTACAGTGTTGGCTGATGCTCGCGAACATGTTTCGGATATAAAACAATATTACATTCAAAAAAATAATTACGTTAGAAAAGCTAAAGACTCTCTTACCTATGCTATGATTGAAACTATGGGTAAAGACGCTGTGCGTAAAATGAATGTACCCGAATCACAAATAACACCAAAACTTATTGATAGTGTTGGGAATGCTGTGTTTTTACAACTCAAAAAAACGCATTACAACGAAAGTCTTGAAGAATTTTGTAAAAACGAAAACGATTTAACTGTATTAATAGAATATAAAGGTCATTTGGTACAAAAAAATGACCCGGTATTTATGTTGCCCAAAGGTAATTTTATAAAAGCTCATTTTTATGCACCTGTTAAACCATTTTTTGGATATTACATTAGT
>JAJUFK010000315.1 GCA_029266015.1 Bacteroidota bacterium | reverse complement strand
CATGGAAGATTAATGCCATTGTCACAAAACTATACTGCTCGCACATTAGTTGCTTCGGGGAATATTCCGGAAGGATTCAGAAAATCAAACAATGTGCTTTTGCAAACACAAAAAGATTCTAGTTCACTAAAAGATATTTTTCTTATAACTATGGCTATTCGTAAGAATCAATTTTTGAATTCTTTGATAGAACAAATATATGTTCACAATAAATCACAATATATACTCATAAGCAAAATAGGTCCTGCTATAATAGAATTTGGGGCAATAGATGAATATGAGAAAAAATTACAAAACCTGCAAGCTTTTTATATGTCGCAAAAAGTACGCGAAAACTGGCATTTGTATGAAAAAATTAGCGTGAAATATAGTAATCAAATTGTATGCACAAAATATTAAATATAAAAAAGTATGGAACAAACAATTTCAAACAAACCAATGATTGATAGACGCAAGGCGTTTTCGGCAATCGATATTGGAACTACTAAAATTGTAGCTTTGGTTGGCTATGTAAATGAAAAAAATGAATTAACTGTATTGGGACGTGGCGTGGCACCATCTATGGGAGTAAGTCGTGGTGAGGTTATTAATATTGAATATACAGTAAGTTCAATTAAAGCTGCCGTAAAACAAGCCGAAGAAGAAGCAGGTTTTTTCTGCAAAAAGGTAGTGGTAGGTATAGCCGGAAAACATATACGAACATTGCAAAATCGTGGAGGAATAAATAGAGAAAATCCTGATAAGGAAATTACTAATGAAGAATTAGAAATACTTATGCAAGAAAATCGACATGTATGTTTAGAAGCCGATGAAGAAATAATACATGCCATTCCCCAAACTTATATTGTTGACAATAATCATGAAGTTACCTGTCCGCTTGGCATGCATGGTAGAAGAATAGAGGCTAATTTTCATATAGTTGTTGGTAAAGGAACAGCAATTAAGTATATACGAACAGCAATTCAACGTGCAGGATTAGAAGTAAGTGAATTATTATTGGAGCCTCTTGCTTCGGCAAAATCTACTCTTACTGAAGAGGAAAAACGATTGGGTGTTGCTATTCTTGATATTGGTGGAGGAACTACCGATGTTGCTATTTTTCATAATAATGTAGTGCAATTTACTGAAGTTATTCCATTTGGTGGTAATGCAATAACACATGATATAAGTGTAGAATGTAATATTCTTGAAGAATTAGCCGAAAAACTTAAAGTGGAATATGGTTGTGCTATACAAGATGTAGTAAAAGAAAACGAAATAGTAAGTATTCCGGGTGTACATGGTCGTCCACCCAAAGAAATTTCTTTTAAAGTATTGGCAGGAATTATTCAAGCTCGAATGGAAGAAATTCTTGATGCGGCATTATTTGTTATTAAAACATCGGGATATGGTAAATATTTAAGCCAAGGTATAGTGGTTACAGGTGGAGGTTCTCTTATGCAGCATTTAACTCAATTAATAAATTTTAAAATTAATAAAGATGCTAAAATAGGAACTCCTATTCATTGTGTTAATTATATGAATGCTCGTGAATTTAGTAATCCAATATATGCAACCGGTGTTGGGTTACTCATGCGTGCAGCAGAACTTCATAAGGCACAAAATGTTTATGTTGAGGTTGAAAATACAATTCATAATCAAACAAAAGAACAAGTACAACCTGCTGCTGTTAAACAAACTGCTACACCAAAAGTAGAAGAGCATAAAAAAGAAAAAAATAATTATATATATAAACTTGTTGAGAAATTCTTTGGCGATACGGCAACCGATACTAAATTATCGGAAACCGGCGTTGGCAAATAATATATCAACAGAAAAACCATACAGTTATGGCCGAAGATTTAATGAAATTCGATTTGCCTCAACGCAGAGCTGCATCAATCAAGGTAATTGGTGTAGGAGGTGGTGGTAGTAATGCTGTAAACCACATGTACCATCAAGGAATAAAAGATGTTGATTTTATAGTTTGTAATACCGATGTTCAAGATTTACAAAAAAGCCCTATACCTACTAAAATTCAATTAGGTGATGACCTAACCGGTGGAAGAGGTGCTGGTAGTAATCCGGAAGTTGGAGAGCGTGCTGCAAAAGAAAGTATGGCTCAAATACAAGCTTTGCTCGAAGATGATACTCAAATGGTGTTTATAACTGCTGGAATGGGTGGAGGTACTGGTACAGGCGCTGCACCTATAATTGCAGAAATTGCAAAAGAAATGGGAATACTTACCGTTGGTATAGTTACTATTCCGTTTTCTTTTGAAGGAAAAATGCGGTATCAACATGCCATTCGTGGTATTGAAGCATTGAGTCAAAATGTAGATTCTATGCTTATTATAAACAATGAAACATTGCGAGAAAAATATGGTAATTTAAAAATTACTGAAGCGTTTAGTAAAGCCGATGACATTCTTACTACTGCAGCAAAAGGTATTGCAGAAATTATTACTGTAAATGGTATTGTAAATGTTGATTTTGAAGATGTTAGAACAGTAATGCAAGATAGTGGCGTATCTATCATGTCTTCTGGAACTTCTACCGGCGAAAATCGTGCATATGAGGCTATTGAAGAAGCTCTTGATAGTCCGCTTCTCAATAAGGCTGATATTCGTGGAGCTAAAAATATATTATTAAACTTTACGTCGGGTGAAAATGAGGTTACTATGGATGAAATATCTATTGTTACTCATTATATTATCCAAAAAGCAGAACGTGATGTAAATATTATTTTTGGAATTGTAAAAGACGAGACATTAACTGATGAATTGTCTGTAACCTTAATTGCAACAGGTTTCGAAATTGAAAATATTCCTGATTTTAAACAAACTGTACCCAAAAAAGTAAATGAACTTGGAACAGTGCCT
>JAJUFK010000205.1 GCA_029266015.1 Bacteroidota bacterium | reverse complement strand
TGCTTACTAAAACAAAAATAGTTTGTGATGAGAAATCAATTGATACTGATGATATGAAGAATTATCTCAAACAAAAACCTAATCGCAAAACATTTTTTATTCGGTTCCATTTACGCATGTATTATATGTTTGAACATGCTACGAGTAATTTTGGTACAAAAATGCGAGAAAATGCCGGAGAGCCACCTGTTTTATTTGACGAACAACTTCATAATCGTTCTATGCAACAATTAAACCTGTATATGCACGAACGGGGATATTACAATGCTGTTGTTACATCAAAAATTAAAACCAAAGGCATTTCCGATAAAAAAATTGCTGTAAAATACAAAATTAAATCAGGAGAAGTATATACTATATCCAACATTTCATATAATTTTCAAGATTCAGTATTACGAGAAATTATTCTGTCAAATACTAACAAAAGTATTTTGAATAATCAATCACCATTTGATATTTCATTGTTGAAACAAGAACAAAAAAGAATTACAACTCTGATAAATAATTCCGGATATTATTCATTTAATGAATCAAATTTATATTTTACAGCAGACACTTCAAAAGGAGCAAAACAAGTACACCTGACACTTGTTATAAAAGATAACGGCAATACGAATGACGGCACATACAAAAAATCAAGAATTCGAAATATATATATTTATCCTGACTTTGAACCAAGTGATTTAAATAGACAAACTCCATATGATACAGTAATTTATTCTAATCATATTTACTTCTTATATAATAACAAAAATTTTCTTAAACCCGACGTTATACAGCGTGCAAATTATATTCAACTTGATTCATTATACAGCATTTCTGCTAATGATAAAACTCAACGACAATTAATTCAAAATAAATTATTTAAATTAGTAACAATTACATATAAAGAAACAGACTTATCTGATAGTTCAAAACTAGAAAACAGTTTGGATTGTTATATTTATATAACACCTCATACACGCCAATTATTTACGGTTGAAGTAGAAGGCACAAATACCGGTGGTGATTGGGGAGCAGAAATAAATACATCATATATGCATAAAAATATTGCTCGTGGAGCCGAAAATATTTACTTCAAAACAAAAGCTTCGGGTGAATACAATAGAGCATTAAAAACTGATAACGAAAAAAATCAATTATTTAACTCATATGAATATGGTGGCGAAATTGGATTTGAAACTCCTATATTTTTATCACCCATAAAACCCTCTAAATTTGACTTTAATTATCGTCCAAAGACTAATTTTAAAATAGCCTACAACTATAATAAAACGGTAGATTATACAAAACCAACTCTTCAAATAAATTACGGATATACCTGGTTTGGCAATAATTATTTAACACATATTTTAAAACCGATAGATATAAGCTATATTCGTATAGACAATCCTTCTGAACGCCTGCAATTATATATTAAAAACAATGAATATATAAAGTACAGTTTTGAAGACTATATGATATATTCTACAAATTACACATATATATATTATAATCGCAAACCAAACTCTTTGCAAAATTATCAATACATTCGACTATTTGGTGAAACTGCAGGAAATGCATTGCACGCTATTTACAATGCTATAGATACATCATCACAAACATCATCATTTAAAACATTTAATGTTCATTTTGCTCAATTTGCCAAAATAGAAGCCGATGTTAGACATTATCAAATTCTTTCCAAAAATTCAATGGTTGTATATAGATTGTTTGCAGGCATGGCAGTTCCATATTTGAATTCCGAAGGGCTACCTAGTGTAAAAAAATATTATGCCGGCGGAGCAAACAGTATGCGAGCATGGGCAAATAGAACATTAGGCCCGGGTTCATATATTGATACTACAAACGGTTTCAAATTTTATATGGGCGATATAAAATTAGAAGCAAATATTGAAACACGATTTCATATGTTTTGGTATTTAGATGGCGCTATATTTATAGATATAGGTAATATATGGTCATACAATGACAATACTCTTCAAGGGGCCGAATTTTTTGCCTCAAAATTTACAAAAGAAATTGCCATAGGCACAGGATATGGATTCAGATTTAATTTTTCATTCCTAATCCTACGCCTTGACTTAGGATTAAAAGTAAAAGAACCATATACAATTACTAACACAAAATCTTCTATAATATGGGGCAACAGACCACTTACAAATGAAGATTTTAACCTAAATATTGCAATTGGCTATCCATTTTAAATGGTTTTTTCAAAAAAAAGTTATTTTTTTGTAAAAAAACTACTACAATGCTTACAAAAGAAAACTTTATACTGTTACTATTTTCGTTCTGGTCATTTTCTCTTTTTGCAACAACAGAACTTTCATTTTCATTACACACCGGCAATGCAACACCTCAAAATTATGACTGTTTTGCCGAAGTACAATCAATAGAAAATGGTCAAGCACCATATACTTATCAATGGAGCAAAAACAATATACCATTAACTTCGAATCAAGCATATGGGTTACAAGAAGGAGTAGAATACACAATTACCGTAAGTGATGCATTAGGTTCGTCCACAACAAAAAAATTTAAAATTCCACCTTCATCTGCAACAGAAAAAATAAATCATTTTTTTGGTAGTATGGTAGATGCAATAGCCTCAGTTCTTATGGTTGATATTTTTGCTTTATTCAAATTATACGACCCGGTTATTTATGATTCTCAAGGAAAAGCAATTTTACATCCGAACGGAACTCCAAAAAGAACCAATATACCGCTCATTGTAATTTGGTTATTTTTAGGAGCACTCTATTTTACTATTCGTTTTAAATTTATAAATATACGAGGATTTATACACTCTATTCAATTGGTACGGGGTAAATACGATACTCCTGACGACAAAGGACAATTATCTCACTTTCAAGCATTAGCAACAGCTCTTTCTGCAACTGTTGGATTAGGCAATATTGCAGGCGTAGCATTAGCAATTGGTATAGGAGGCCCCGGAGCAACTTTTTGGATGATTCTCATGGGAATATTAGGTATGTCATCAAAATTTACAGAAGCAGCTCTTGGTGTAAAATATAGAAGAATCAATAGCAAAGGAGAAGTATCGGGTGGCCCTATGTATTATTTGCAATATGTTTTTGGAACCAAAACCTATATTCGTAAGAAAATGGGGAAACTACTCGCACTATTTTTTGCAATACTGCTTATAGGCAGTTCATTAGGTGGTGGTAACATGTTTCAGGCAAATCAATCATTTGCAAATGTAGCACAAATGATTCCTTCATTACAAAATCACGCTATATTATTTGGTCTAGGATTAGCATTTTTAGTTGGTATTGTGATATTAGGAGGTATTACCAGTATAGCCAAAGTAACAAGTAAAATAGTTCCAATTATGGCAGGAATTTATTTAGTGACTGCACTAATTATTATATTTACTAACTTCTCGCACATTGGAATAGTTGCAAAAGCTATATACAATGGTGCATTTCATGCCGATTCAATCTATGGAGGATTTATAGGCGTTTTAGTAATGGGAATACAACGAGCAGCCTTTAGTAACGAAGCAGGTATAGGTTCTGCGGCAATTGCTCACTCTACGGTAAAAACACAAGCTCCGGTTAGCGAAGGATTTGTTGCATTACTCGAACCATTTATTGACACTGTTGTAATATGCTCGCTTACGGCATTTGTTCTTATTTTTACCGGATACTATACTCCTGAGTACACATCGCAATTCCAAGGAGCCAATTTAACATCAGAAGCATTTGGCAGCGTTTTCCCATGGTTTAAATGGGTTCTTTTAATAACAATATTACTATTTGCATATTCTACACTTATATCATGGTCATATTATGGAATTAAAGGATTTGATTTTTTATTTGGTTCATTTTGCGAGAAATATTTCAACAATCGTTCGTATGCCGAAAAAGCATATAAAATTTTATTTTTAGTATTTATTATTGTAGGTACAGCTTCGAGCAATTCCAACGTAATTGATTTTTCTGATATGATGTTGCTTTGTATGGCATTTCCTAATATGATAGGTTTAGTGGTGTTTGCTCCTCGACTCCAAAAAGATTTACAGAAATATTGGAAACAAATTACTAATAAAACTGTTAGTCAAGCTACTAAATGATTTCAAGACGCTTCTCGTTTAATCTATTATCTCTTGTGGTTGTACTAACTATAGCATTATGTGTATACTTATTTATACCTCATAAACAAAACTTTCAATACAATAACCAGCCTAATCATTCTATTATTTCACACACTAACTCAAATGCGGTAGTAGAGAAAATACGTAAAAAAATAAATCCCAATACTGCTACATTCAAAGAATTATGCGAAGCCGGTTTTTCAAAAAAACAAGCAACTAATTGTATAAACTATATACAAGCCGGAAATACATTTTCACACATTGAAGACATAAGAAAATTATATACAATTCAAGATTCCGATTTTAAGAGGATTTCAAAGAACTTGTATATACCTCCTCACAAATATATAGTTGAACAAAAACAAATAAATACACCAAATACTATTATTCAAAAGAAAACAAAATTACAAGTAAACTTAAACACTAGTGATTCTCTTGAATTACAAAAAATACCGGGCATAGGTACATTTAGAGCAAAAAAAATTATTGAAATGCGAACAAAATTAGGTGGTTTTTATACTATTCATCAATTACAATCAATTTATAGCTTTGATTCTATACTTATAGAAAAAATAAGACCATTTTGTTATATTGACAGTTCTCAGATACAAAAAATAAATCTTAATTCAACAACTTTTAAAGATTTAGTAGC
>JAJUFK010000382.1 GCA_029266015.1 Bacteroidota bacterium | reverse complement strand
TTCTAAAAATATTTTTAAAATCTTAGGGGGTAAATTAAATATTATTTTGCAAATTTGTGCTTCATTTTTTTCAGAACAATTAATATACATTTTTACATGAAGAAACATAATTTTTATGCAGGGCCTTCTCGATTAAGTGATTATACATTAAAAGCTACTGCAGAAGCCATAATTGATTTTGCCGGAACAGGTTTGTCTATTATGGGAATTTCGCATCGTACTGCCGAATTTGAAGATGTAATGCTGAGTGCAACAGAAATTGTAAAAGAATTACTTGATGTACCACAAGGCTATTCGGTTTTATTTTTACAAGGTGGAGCAAGTTTACAATTTTGTATGGCTCCATTTAATTTATTAGAAAATAATGCAACATATATCAATACTGGTGTATGGGCTACCGGAGCATTAAAAGAAGCAAAATATTTTGGTGAAGTAATTGAATTGGCATCATCTGCCGATAGAAATTTTTGTTATATACCAAAAGGGTGGGAAAAAAATGTTTCTAAAGATACAAGTTATGTTCATATAACATCAAACAATACTATTTATGGTACACAATATAAATCAGATCCAGATGTGCCTGTATATTTAGTAGCAGACATGTCATCAGATTTATTTAGCAGACCGGTAGATGTTTCAAAATATGGATTGATATATGCAGGTGCTCAAAAAAATATAGGACCATCTGGTGCAACATTAGTTATAATTAAAGATGATATTTTAGGAAAAGTTTCACGACCAATTCCAAAAATTTTAAATTATAAAACTCATATTGATGGTAAATCAATGTATAATACACCTCCAACTGTTGCTGTATTTGCGTGTTTAAAAACATTGGAACGATATAAACAATTAGGTGGAGTACAAGCTATGAAACAGCGTGCCGACGCAAAAGCTGCAATGTTATATGATGAAATAGACCGAAATAAAGTATTTAGAGGAACTGCGGATGTTGAAGACCGTTCAAATATGAATATTTGCTTTATAATGGCAGAAGAATATAAAGAATTAGAAGGTAAATTTAATGAATTTGTTGCAGCTCGTAATATTTTAGGTATTAAAGGTCACCGTTCAGTTGGTGGTTTTAGAGCATCAGTTTATAATGCTCAACGCGAAGAGAGTGTAAAAGCTTTAATAACAGCAATGAAAGATTTCGAAAAACGATATATTTAAATAAATATACTGGAGCAATATGACAAAAGTACTTGTAGCGACCGAAAAACCATTTGCAAAAGAAGCGGTAGATGGTATAGTGAAAATAATTGAAAAAGCCGGTTTTTCTAGTGTTTTATTAGAATCGTATTCACAAAAACAACAATTGCTTGATGCTGTTGCAGATGTTGATGCTATTATTATTAGAAGTGATATAGTAGACAAAGAAGTAATAGAAGCTGCTAAACAACTTAAAATAGTAGTACGAGCAGGTGCCGGATATGATAATATTGATTTGGATGCTTGTACAGCAAAAGGTATAGTAGCAATGAATACTCCCGGTCAAAATGCAAACGCTGTAGCTGAATTGGTTTTTGGTATGATGGTGTTCTTTGCTCGTGTAGGATTCAACGGAAAATCAGGAACCGAATTACGAGGAAAAACAATAGGAATTCACGCATTCGGTAATATAGGTAAATTAGTAGCTAAAATAGCAAAAGGATTTGGTATGAAAGTATATGCATATGATCCATTTGTAAGTCATTCTGTAATTGAAGCAGAAGGTGTTATTTCTCTTGCTTCAGTTGAAGAGTTATATAGTACATGTCAGTATGTTTCATTACATATTCCTGCAACAGAAAAAACAATAAAATCTATTAATTACTCATTGCTTTCAAAAATGCCAAAAGGTGCTGTA
>JAJUFK010000270.1 GCA_029266015.1 Bacteroidota bacterium | reverse complement strand
CCGCCATATGATTTACCTTGGATTCAATCTATTCCTGATTATATTTTTTCTTCAAAAGCTGTCGATGATCAAACGTTTGTTATTATTGAACATCCGGCATCGGTTTCGTATGTAAATCATGAATTTTATATAAAAACTAAACAATACGGTAAAGTGCATTTTAGTATGTTTAGTAAAGAAAAAGAATAGTTGTTATTCTTTCCATTTATAAATGTCTTTGTGGTTTTGTGGGCGAATATGTTCGAGCCATTTAAAATTATCTAATTGTGTTGCACTGCCCGAAATTTCATGTGGAGGATACAAGGTTCCCGATGGTTTTGATTTGAAAACTATTTTTTGAACTTTCCCATTATGTATATACGCATCTATATTGTTACATACAGCTTTGTTTATTCCAACCAAATCAGAATCGTCGCGTAAATAATAAATTGTTTCTCCATTTTGTGAAATTTCAACTTTATATAATTCATTATTTTTTATATATCCTCTCAGTTTTTTGCCTTTCATTTGATTAAATTGTGTTGAATCATCTTGAGCTATGAGAAAAGCATCGGCATCTATATCTATTTGTTCAATTACATTATTTACCAATCGCAAAGAAATTGATTTTCCGCTTATTTGATTTTGGTCAGACCATATAATGGGGCGAATATGTAAATGAATTACAGAATCTAACGAATTGTATAGTAATGAATCACACACACCTTGAACATCGGATTTATAAAAACGAGCTTTGTGATATGCCTTAACTATTTGATACGTTGCAGAGTCAGGTTTTGCTTTATTTATTGGTAATCGAATTGAAAAAATAGAATCGGCATGTAAATACAAAGAATCTTTTTTGAAAGCTTTTATTAATAAAATTTTGTTTGTAACGTACACATAATCGGCTTTGCCATCATAAAATCCTTTTTGACCATAAAGAAACAGTTGTTCAACAGTATCCTTTATTATTACATTTTTAAAGGCTTTGCCAATATCGGTATTACGATTATAGTATAAACTGTCACCATATACAAATTGTGCTTTTGAATTGATATATGATTTTTTAAAGAATTGAGCTATGTTAGTTTGCGTGTTGTACCACCCATTTTCTGTATATAGTAAATTTTCTTTGCTTACTATACGTGTGGGGCCATGAAAATAGGCAACTTTTGTTACGGTTTGATATTTAAGTGTGTCAGTATATATTACATAATCTTTATTCTTAAGTACTACATTGTTTTTGAAAAACAACATATTATCATTTACTGTGTATCTGCCAATTTTACTTGTTAGAGTATTTTCTTTATCTACTATTTTGCCATTGTTAAAATAGCTTCCAATATTTTCTTTAGCATTGTAGTCAAGATAATTAGTAGTAAGTGTAACATCTTTGTTAACCATTTTTATTTTTCCTCTAAATTTGGCAATATTTGTTTGACTGGAATAGTATAACGTATCGCTGGTAATTGTTACATCATTATTTATAATTTTTACATTATTATATGCTTCAAATTTATTGTCTTTGACATAAAAGTAGGCACTGTCACAAAACATACGCATGTCTTGATGTTTGAATTCTACATTTCCATAAAGTTTTCGTACCTGTCTATCGCCTACCATGAGGTCGGTATGGACAATTTCAATTTTGCGTTTTTGTGCAAAAGCAGGAAAAAAACTAAAACAAATACTTATATACAATAATAGAATTCTCATGTTATGACATTAATCTAGTAATAATATCATCTACACGTAAACCATCAGCTTCTGCTTTGTAATTTTTTACAATTCTATGGCGGAGAATAGGAAGGGCAATTGCTTTTACGTCATCTATATCAGGAGAATATTTGCCGTGTATAGCAGCATGTGCTTTTGCTCCAATAATTAAATATTGTGATGCTCTCGGACCTGCTCCCCACGAAATATATTCTTGAGCAACAGGACTGGTACATGCTGTGTTTTTACGTGTTTTGGCAACCAATTCTACTGCATATCTTACAACACTGTCATTTACCGGAATTTTTCTAATTATTTGTTGGTATTGTAATATATCATCACTGGTTAGTATAGTTTGTATATCATTATTTATAGTGCCGGTAGTAGTTTTTACAATTTTTATTTCTTCGTCAACCGAAGGATAATCTAACCACACATTAAACATAAAACGGTCAAGTTGTGCTTCGGGTAGGGGATACGTTCCTTCTTGTTCAATAGGATTTTGGGTTGCAAGTACAAAAAACGGTTCGGGTAATATATGACGAATTCCGGCAGCAGTAACAGCTCTTTCTTGCATTGCTTCAAGCAATGCCGCTTGAGTTTTAGGTGGAGTTCTGTTAATTTCATCAGCAAGTAAAAAGTTAGTAAAAATAGGGCCTTTTATAAATTTAAATTCTCTTTGAGAATCAAGTATTTCGGTTCCTATTATATCACTTGGCATTAAATCGGGTGTAAATTGTATACGGTTATTTTGTAATCCCAATGTTTGTGCAATAGTTGTAACAAGAAGTGTTTTTGCTAATCCGGGAACTCCTACTAATAAACAATGCCCTTTGCTAAAAATAGAGAGCAATACATCATCAATTATTGCATCTTGGCCTACAATTTTTTTATGTATTTCTTTTTTTAATGCATCATATGCTATTTGCAACGAATTTACTGCTGCTACATCATCTGTAAAATTCATAGAAGTATGTATTGTATTATTGTTCCAAAAATACAGTTTTTTTTCGGTTTACATACTATTCCGGTTTTAGATTTTGATAGATTTTACTTGCTATTTGTTTGGAATAATTCCAGGTAATGTAATCCTTTTGCTACATATTGAGGATTGTGAGTAAGTGGTTTATTGTTTGACGGATATAATTTACCGGTATTGTGTACATGAAACGCATTTTTAAAATCTTGTTTTCTAAGAAGTTGACCGTACGATTTTTCTATCCATTGTATTCCCCAATACACAGCATCGGGGCCTCGCAAATCTTCAATTTTTATATTCATTTCTATACATTTATATCCCATAATTTGGAATGGCCCCCATGATGTAGCCAGATTTTGCAATGCTTCGTCGTTGGCATCTTTGAGTAGTTCGGGGGTAACGTGTTCATACTTAAGACGTATACCTTTTTGCACCTCTTGTAATCGTTTATAAATATGTTTTTCAAATCGTTTGGGGTAATCTTTTCGTCCCGAACATTCAAGCATAGCAAGTGCTTTGAAATATGCTGCAGGTAAATTTGTAGTGCTTGCATATAAATCTATTTCTTTTCCATAATTTTTTTCGACTTCATTATGGTTATATGTTTCAATAATTTTGGGTGATTGACTGTAAAACAGGTATGCAAAAGCAATGAAAAATATGGCTACTATTACAATAGTATTTATATTGAACAGAGAATCTTTTTTTGTTTTTTTTGCTGCCATATCTTTTTTTATATTATTTTACTTGGGCACGTGGGTGATACATCATTATAGTATCGTGCAAATGTTGTTTGTCTAAATGTGTATATATTTCTGTTGTTGTT